>NZ_JBMWDP010000009.1:0-133584 GCF_049545505.1 Stenotrophomonas sp. NPDC077421
TCGCCCGGTGGCGTGGTCACCGCCGGCATGGCGATCTACGACACCATGCAGTACATCAAGCCGAATGTGAGCACCACCTGCATCGGCCAGGCGGCCTCGATGGGCGCCCTCCTGCTGGCCGCGGGCGAAGCCGGCAAGCGCTATGCGCTGCCCAATTCGCGCGTGATGATCCACCAGCCGCTGGGCGGCTACCAGGGCCAGGCCACGGATATCGACATCCATGCGCGCGAGATCCTGACGCTGCGTTCGCGCCTGAATGAAATCCTGGCACGGCACACCGGTCAGTCGCTGGAGACCATCGCGCGCGATACCGAACGCGACAACTTCAAGAGCGCGTCCGAGGCGATGGCCTACGGGCTGGTCGATCAGGTGCTGGAACGTCGTCCGGAAGAGTCGATCCAGCCGGCGTGATGACGCCACCAGGCCGGCATTCCGGCTTGTTTCCGCAGGGTCGGGCAGGACTGGCGTCCTCCGGGCCCTGTGTTATTCTCGAATCGAACCCCCGTTCAGCGGGTGGGGTAACTGGGTAAGCGAAGCATGAGCGAAGACCGCCAAGGTCGTTCCACGGACAGCGGCAAGATCCTCTACTGCTCCTTCTGCGGTAAGAGCCAGCATGAGGTGCGCAAGCTGATTGCGGGTCCGAGCGTATTCATCTGCGATGAATGCGTGGAGCTGTGCAACGACATCATCCGTGAGGAGCTGGAGGAGAAGGCGCAGTCGGCACGCAGTTCGCTGCCCAAGCCGCGCGAGATCCTCGAGGTCCTGGACCAGTACGTGATCGGCCAGAACCGCGCCAAGCGCACGCTGGCCGTGGCCGTGTACAACCACTACAAGCGCATCGAGAGCCGCCAGAAGAACGACGACGTCGAGCTGGCGAAGTCGAACATCCTGCTGGTCGGTCCGACCGGTTCGGGCAAGACGCTGCTGGCCGAAACCCTGGCCCGCCTGCTCAACGTGCCGTTCACCATGGCCGACGCCACCACGCTGACCGAAGCCGGTTACGTGGGCGAGGACGTGGAGAACATCATCCAGAAGCTGCTGCAGAAGTGCGACTACGACGTCGAGAAGGCACAGCAGGGCATCGTCTATATCGATGAAATCGACAAGATCTCGCGCAAGAGCGAGAACCCGTCGATTACCCGCGATGTGTCCGGCGAAGGCGTCCAGCAGGCCCTGCTGAAGCTGATCGAAGGCACCGTGGCCAGCGTTCCGCCGCAGGGCGGCCGCAAGCACCCGCAGCAGGAATTCCTGCAGGTGGACACCAAGAACATCCTGTTCATCTGCGGCGGCGCGTTTGCCGGGCTGGACAAGGTGATCCAGCAGCGGTCCAACGATTCGGGCGGCATCGGCTTCGGGGCCAAGGTCAAGAGCGCCGAGCGCAAGCAGGAAGTGGGCAAGGTGCTGGCCGAAGTCGAGCCGGAGGACCTGATCAAGTTTGGCCTGATTCCCGAGTTCGTCGGCCGCCTGCCGGTCGTGGCCACCCTGGAAGAGCTGGACGAAGCGGCCCTGGTGCGGATCCTGACCGAGCCGAAGAACGCCATCACCAAGCAGTTCAAGAAGCTGTTCGAGATGGAACACGTCGAGCTTGAGTTCCGTCCGGACGCCCTGGCTGCCATTGCCCGCAAGGCGCTCAAGCGCAAGACCGGTGCCCGCGGCCTGCGGACGATCGTCGAATCGGTTCTGCTGGACACCATGTACGACCTGCCGTCGGCAGAGAACGTCAGCAAGGTGGTGGTGGACGAATCGGTGATCGAACACAAGTCCGAACCGTACCTGATCTACCAGACGCCGCCGGCGCCTGAACAGAAGGCGGCTGGTGCTGAATAATCAGTTCAAGTAATTGAATTGAAAGAATTTTTTCAGAACAGCTTGCATCTAGAAGCCGATGGCCCCATAACGAGGCCATCGGCTTTTTTTGTATCCGGGCGAGGCCGCCCGGAGGCCATTCCCACTGTTCCACTGGAGCCCACATGGCCCGTTCCCCTACTGAGACTCTCGACCTGCCGGTATTGCCGCTGCGTGACGTGGTGGTGTTCCCGCACATGGTCATTCCGCTGTTCGTCGGCCGCGACAAGTCCATGCATGCGCTGGAGCAGGCGATGGAGGCGGACAAGCGCATCCTGCTGCTCGCGCAGAAGTCGGCCGAGACCGACGACCCGGCTGCGGCCGACCTCTATCAGGTCGGCACGCTGGCCCAGGTGCTGCAGCTGCTGAAACTGCCCGACGGCACCATCAAGGTGCTGGTGGAAGGCCTGTCGCGCGTCAACGTCACCCAGGTCACCGAGCGCGACGGCTCGCTGCATGGCGTGGGCGTGGAAATCGAATCGGACGAATCGCGCGAGCCGCGTGAGATCGAAGCGATCGCCCGTTCGCTGATGTCGCTGTTCGAGCAGTACGTCAAGACCAACCGCAAGCTGCCGCCGGAACTGCTGCAGACCCTGGCCGGCATCGACGAACCGGCGCGTCTGGCCGATACCATCGCCGCGCACATCAGCGTGCGCCTGGCCGACAAGCAGCGCCTGCTGGAGACCCTGCAGATTGGCGACCGCCTGGAAATGCTGGTCGGCCTGGTCGACGGCGAAATCGACGTGCAGCAGATGGAAAAACGCATCCGCGGCCGCGTGAAGTCGCAGATGGAAAAGAGCCAGCGCGAGTACTACCTCAACGAACAGATGAAGGCCATCCAGAAGGAACTGGGTGATCTGGACGACGCGCCGGGCGAACTGGAAGAGCTGGCCCGCAAGATCGCCGAGGCGGGCATGCCCAAGCCGGTGGAGACCAAGGCCAAGGCCGAGCTCAACAAGCTCAAGCAGATGTCGCCGATGTCGGCCGAAGCGGCGGTCGTGCGCAACTACCTGGACTGGCTGCTGGGCGTGCCGTGGAAGAAGCGCACCAAGGTGCGCAAGGACCTCAAGGCCGCGCAGGACACGCTCGATGCCGATCACTTCGGCCTGGACAAGGTCAAGGACCGCATCCTCGAGTACCTCGCCGTGCAGTCGCGGGTGAAGCAGATGAAGGGGCCGATCCTGTGCCTGGTCGGGCCGCCGGGCGTGGGCAAGACCTCGCTGGGTCAGTCCATCGCCAAGGCGACCAACCGCAAGTTCGTGCGCATGAGCCTGGGCGGCGTGCGCGACGAGGCCGAGATCCGCGGCCACCGTCGCACCTATGTCGGCTCGATGCCGGGCCGCATCGTGCAGAACCTCAACAAGGTCGGCAGCAAGAACCCGCTGTTCGTGCTGGACGAGATCGACAAGATGTCGATGGACTTCCGTGGCGATCCGTCGTCGGCGCTGCTGGAAGTGCTCGATCCCGAGCAGAACAACGCGTTCAACGACCACTACCTGGAAGTGGACCTGGACCTGTCCGAAGTGATGTTCGTGGCGACCTCCAATTCGCTCAACATCCCCGGCCCGCTGCTGGACCGCATGGAAGTCATCCGCATCCCCGGCTACACCGAGGATGAGAAGCTCAACATCGCCATGCGCTACCTCGTGCCCAAGCAGCTCAAGGCCAACGGCCTGAAGCCGGAGGAACTGGACATCGGGGCCGACGCCATCCAGGACGTGGTGCGTTACTACACCCGCGAATCGGGCGTGCGCAACCTGGAGCGCGAAGTCGCCAAGATCTGCCGCAAGGTGGTCAAGGAGATCGCACTGGCCGGTCCGGTCGCGGCGGCCAAGCCGGCCAAGGCCGGCAAGAAGGCCGGGGCGAAGAAGAAGGCCCTGGTGTCGGTCACTGGCAAGAACCTGGACAAGTACCTGGGCGTGCGCCGCTTCGACTTCGGCCGTGCCGAGGAACAGAACGAGATCGGCCTGGTGACCGGTCTGGCCTGGACCGAGGTGGGCGGCGACCTGCTGCAGATCGAATCCACCCTCGTCCCGGGCAAGGGCGCGCTGATCCTGACCGGCCAGCTCGGCAACGTGATGAAGGAATCGGCGTCGGCCGCCCTGTCGGTGGTGCGCTCGCGTGCCGAGCGCCTGGGCATCGACGCCGAGTTCCTGCAGAAGCATGACGTGCACGTCCACGTGCCGGACGGTGCCACGCCCAAGGACGGTCCCAGCGCCGGCATCGCGATGGTGACCTCGCTGGTGTCGATGCTGACCAAGGTGCCGATCCGCGCCGAAGTCGCCATGACCGGTGAGATCACCCTGCGCGGCCGTGTGACCGCCATCGGTGGCCTCAAGGAGAAGCTGTTGGCGGCGCTGCGCGGTGGCATCACCACGGTGATCATTCCCGAGGAGAACCGCAAGGATCTGGCGGACATCCCGGCCAACGTCACCCGTGATCTGAAGATCGTGCCGGTGAAGTGGATCGAAGAAGTGCTCGACCTGGCGCTGGAGACACCGCTGACGCCGAAGAAGCCCGGTAAAGATGGGCAGCGCGTCACAGTGCGCGGCAAGAGCAAGACAGCTTCCACGACGCGCGTCAAGCACTGACGCGCCATCTGGAAATCGCCGAAACCCGCGTCGTTATTGGCTTTTCAGCTTGCGTGGGTAGGGGGCGACTGGTATAAAAGCACCACTCGCGAGTCAGCAAAAAACTGAATTCGGCGAACTGAGAACTTCACGGTATCCGACTGCACTGTCGGTCGGATGCTTTACTGTCGAATACGCGGAATCCCCGCCAAAGGAGCTGTAGAGAATGAACAAGACCGAATTGATCGACGCCGTTGCTGAAGCCGCCGACCTGACCAAGGCCGAGTCCAGCCGCGCCGTCGATGCCGTCATCGCTTCCGTCACCAAGGCCCTGAAGGGCGGTGAAGCGGTGACGCTGGTTGGCTTCGGCACGTTCCAGGTCCGTGCGCGCGCTGCCCGTACCGGCCGCAACCCGAAGACCGGCGACACCATCAAGATCGCTGCTTCGAAGAATCCGTCGTTCAAGGCTGGCAAAGCCCTGAAGGATGCCGTAAACTAAGCGGCTTGCTGGGGTGCTTAGCTCAGCGGTAGAGCGTCTCCTTTACACGGAGAGGGTCGGGGGTTCGAAACCCTCAGCACCCACCAAGCACTGCCAGTAACACTGGTTTGAAAGTGGAGCGGTAGTTCAGCTGGTTAGAATGCTGGCCTGTCACGCCGGAGGTCGCGGGTTCGAGTCCCGTCCGCTCCGCCACTACACCGGGCCCCTGAGCAATCGGGGGCCTTGTTTTCTGCAACGGTGCGAGTCGCTGCGGAAAACAGAAGAGTCAAAGCGCGGAGCGGTAGTTCAGCTGGTTAGAATGCTGGCCTGTCACGCCGGAGGTCGCGGGTTCGAGTCCCGTCCGCTCCGCCAGTTGTAAATAAATCCTCGAAAAGCAGTAAATCGGGGTAGGTTTTTCAGAATATCTTCGGATATAATGAACGCCTGCAAAGTTTCAAGCGCGGAGCGGTAGTTCAGCTGGTTAGAATGCTGGCCTGTCACGCCGGAGGTCGCGGGTTCGAGTCCCGTCCGCTCCGCCAATTCTTGAGGGCCCCTGGTGCAAACCAGGGGCCTTTCTTTTGCGCGTCCGCCGCCCCCGCACGTGTCGTTCCCGCCCGCGCGTGGAAAGCCCGCGACTGCAGGCCGCCGCGCCGCTTTTGGAGCCGCGCCCGAAGCGGGTTACACTGCCGGGCTCGCCAATCAGGCCTTGATTCTTCCCATGCTGCAGAAACTTCGCGACAAGACCTCAGGCTGGATCGTCACCGTGATCCTGGGGCTGCTGATGATTCCGTTCCTGTTCGTGATCGACAACAGCTACCTCGGTGGCGTCGGTGCGCAGAACGTGGCCAAGGTGGCGGCGCCGCCAACTTGGTGGAAGTCGGCACCGTCATGGTGGCCGATGTCGTTCCTGTGGCAGCACCACGAGATCAGCTCGCAGGACTTCCGCGTGCGTTTTGAACAGGCCCGCCAGCAGGCGCGTCAGGAGCAGGGCGAGAATTTCGACCCGCGTGAGTTCGAAAGCACCGAGAACAAGCTGGCCGTGCTCGACCAGATGATCGACGAGCAGGTCGTGCGCCTGGCCGGCGAACAGTCCGGCATCGTGATCGGTGACAAGGCCGTGCGCGACTACATCGTGTCGATCCCCGGGTTCATCGGACCGGACGGCAAGTTCAACAACGACCAATACCGCATCGCACTGGCCAGCAGCAACCCGCCGCGTACCCCGACGCAGTTCGAGGCGCTGGTGCGCGAGAGCATCCAGCAGTCCGTGGTGCCCTCGGCGCTGCAGCTGTCCGGCTTCACCACCCAGGCCGAAGCCGAGCGTCTGATGAAGCTGCTGGGCGAAACGCGTGACGTGGAGATCGCCGCGCTGCCGGAAACGCCGGCCGATACCGCCGAGGTCACCGACGCGCAGATCAAGCAGTGGTACGACGCGCATCTGAAGGACTTCCGCCAGCCGGAGACGGTGGCGCTGGAGTATGTGGAGATCAATGGCGCGAACCTGCCGGCCGCGGCGCCCGCCGATGAGGCCACGCTGCGCAAACGCTATGACGATGAAAAGGCGCGTTTCGCCACGCCCGAACAGCGTCTGGCCTCGCACATCCTGATCGCCGCCGACGGCAGCGACCCGGCCAAGCTCAAGGCCGCCGAAGAGAAGGCAACGCGCATTGCCGCCGAGGCCAAGGCGCCGGGTGCCGATTTCGCCGCGCTGGCCAATGCCAACTCCGAAGATCCGGGCTCCAAGGGCACCGGCGGTGATCTGGGCTGGGTCGAGCGTGGTGCGATGGTCAAGCCGTTCGAAGACGCGCTGTTCGCGATGAAGGTCGGTGACGTGACCGGGCCGGTCAAGACCGACTTCGGTTACCACGTGCTGAAGCTGCGCGAACTCAAGGGCGGCGAGGGCCGTGCATTTGAGGAGGTGCGCGACCAGTTGGCCGCCGAACAGCTCAAGGCCGACAACGACCGTGCGTTCACTGAGCTGAGCGGCCGCCTGGTGGATCTGGTCTACAAGAACCCGACCTCGCTGGAAGGCGCGGCCAAGGAGATCGGTCTGCCGGTGCAGACCCTGGGCCCGTTCAACCGCGCCACCGCCAGCGGCATCGCCACCAACCCGGCCGTGCTGCGCGCTGCATTCTCCGACGTGCTGACGCAGGACGGCACGGTCAGCGACCCGATCGAGCTGGAACCGAACCACAGCGTGATGATCCGCGTCACCGAGCACACCCCCGAGCAGGCATTGCCGCTGGACAAGGCGCGTGAGCAGGTGATCGCGGCGATCCATGCCGACCGTACCCGCCAGGCGTCGGAAAAGGCCGTGGATGCTCTGTTGGCCAAGCTCAAGGCCGGACAGACCCTGCAGGCGCTGCAGGCCAGCGAGCAGCTGCAGATCAGCCCGCTGCCGGGCCTGCCGCGCACGCAGCCGGTACCGACCCCGGAAATCAACCGCGCGGTGTTCTCTGCGGCGCAGCCGGCGGAAGGCAAGCCGACCTACGGCAAGGTCGAGGTGCAGGGGCGTTACCTGGTGTTCGCGGTGAACAAGGTCACCCCGGGCAACGTGGCTGAGGTCACGCCGGAGCAGCAGCAGCAGCTCAAGCAGCAGCTGAGCCAGATCGACGGCATGGCCGCGGCCAAGGCCTACATCCAGGCCATGCGCAAGCACTACAAGGTGCAGACCGAAGAAGCGAACCTGTAACCGACCCCTGTTCCAGGGACAGCAGAAAGCCCGGCATCGCCGGGCTTTCTGCGTTGTGCGCCTGACAAAAAAAAGCCCGGCATGGCCGGGCTTCTGACAGGTATCGACCGGGCGGGTGGCTCAGTCTTCGACGCGAAGCACCGCGCCAGGTTTGAGTACGCTGCTGCCGGACAAGCCATTGAGTGACAGCAGCGCCTTGAGCGGCATGCCGTAGCGGCGCGCGATGGTCCACGCCGACTCGCCGTCGCGCACGGTGTGGCGGCGGCTGCGCGGGCGATCGGCGCTGGCCACCGTGCGGCTGGTGGCCGGAGCGGGTGCGTTGCGGGGGCTGGTCGCCTCTACCGGGGAGGCCGGGGCACTGGCCACGGCGGCGACACTGGCACTGGCGTCCACGGGTGCGTGCGTGGTCGGGGCCAGCACGGTCACCTGCCCGGACGGGCGGCCCTTGCCGCTTGCCAGGGCCGGGTTGAGGCGTGCGATGCGTGCCGGGTCCAGCGAGCGCTGGGCGGCCCACTGCTGCACGCTGGTACCCGCTGGCAGGGTGTGACCTTTGAGCACCGGCACGGTCCGGTCCAGCGAGGCCATCACTGCCGGCTCGGTCTCGGCGTCTTCAAGCACGCAGGCCAGGGCATGCAGCTTCTCGACGTAGGCATAGGTGATCGGCGACAGACCCGGCAGCTCGGCCGGCCGCGCATTCTGCGCGTTCATGCCGGCCTTGCGCAGCGACTGCAGCACCCGGTACTCGCCGGCGTTGTAGGCCATTGTGGCCAGGCGCCAGTCGCCGCCGAACATGCCGTGCAGCGTCTTGAGGTACCGCACCGCCGCCTGGGTCGAGTCCACCGCCGACAGGCGGCCGTCGTAGCCCGGCGTCATCTGCACGCGGTGGTTCCTGGCGGTGGTGGCGATGAACTGCCACAGGCCCGTCGGCCCACTGCCGTTGCGGGCGTTGGGGCGGTAGCCACTCTCCACGAACGGGATCAGCGCGAATTCGGTCGGCAGGTCGGCCTTGCGCAGCTCTTCGACCACATAGCCGAACAGCACCAGGGCGTCATCGTCCTGGTTGGCCAGGCGGGACGGGGCGTGGGCGAACTGCTTCTGCCAGCGCGGGCTGGTGGCCTCGGTATTGCAGGTCGGCTCGGCCAGGCCCTCACGGAAGCTGGCGAAGATCTCCTGGCCATTGCGCACCGACGGCGGCGGCAGGGCGGACGGGTCCAGTGGCAGCGAGGACAGCCCTGCGACGTTCTGCGACATGCCGGCGGTCAACGACTGGGCGCCCGCGCTGCCGGCCACGGCGATCGCCAGGCCAAGCGCGAGCGGCAACAATCGCCGACTCACGTACTGAATCCGTCTTTCCAGCGCCGCAGACCGGCGACCACGTCGACGTCATCGGTGACGGGACGACCCAGATGGGCGCTGACGGCCTGCTGGATCACGGCAGTATGGGTACGCAGGAACGGATTGCACTGGAGCTCGCTTGCCAGGGTTACCGGCAGCGTGGGGCGGTCATCGCGGCGCATGGCCAAAGCCTCCTCATGGCGCTGCGACAACGCAGCGTTGGTGGGGTCGACATGCCGCGCGAAGACGGCATTTGACACGGTGTACTCGTGGGCGCAACAGACCAGCAGTTGCGACGGCAGGGACGCCAGCTTGTGCAGGGATGCCAGAAGCTGGGACGGCGTACCTTCGAACATGCGCCCACAGCCCAGGCTGAACAGCGCATCGCCACTGAAAAGGTGTTCAGCGGTGTGAAACGCGATGTGGCTCCGGGTGTGCCCGGGCACGGATACTACGTGCAAGCCCAGCCCCAGTGCCTGAATGCATTCACCTTCGGCGACCCGATGGGCAGGCAGGTCGATGCGCGGTTCCACCGGCGCATACACCTCCACCCCCGGGAAACGGGCCTGCAGTTCGGCCACGCCGCCGATGTGGTCGTCGTGGTGATGGGTGAGCAGGATGGCCTCCGGACGCCAGTTCTGCTGCGCTGCGGCGGCCAGCACGGGCGCGGCCTGGCCGGGGTCGATGATCAACGCACGGCCGTCGTCGGCGACCAGCGTCCAGATGTAATTGTCCGCGAAGGCGGGCAGGGCGGTCAGTCGCATAGAATTGGACCATGCCCGCCGCGCCGCGCCCCCGTCAAGCGACAGTCGCATCCTGGTTTGATACTGAACCGGCGCAGGCGTTGCGCCGCCTGGAGTTCGAGCGCCTGCATCCGCTGCTGTCCGTGCACCCGGTGACCCCGTGGCTGTGGATCGCCCCGACCCCTGCATGGCTGGAGCAGGCCACACTGCCTGGACGCGGCCTGCGCCTGTACCGCGACGCAGGGGGCTACGCCGGCGACGCCCGCTGCGGCCTGCCGCTGCCGCTGCCCGGCGAAAGCGTCAACGCCATCGTCCTGCAGCATGTGACCGCGCGCGACGCCGAGCACCTGATCGACGAGTGCGCGCGCGTGCTGATGCCCGGCGGCCGCCTGTGGCTGTCCACCCTCAATCCGTTCAGCCCGTGGCGCAGCCAATGGCGCCGGCACGGCCTGGTGGTGCGCTCGCCGCAGCGCCTGCGCCATACCCTGGCCCAGGCGGGGCTCACCTGCGAGGAACTGCGCTACCTCGGCCCGATGTGGCGCGACCGCGCGCCCGACCGCAGCAGCCTGGCGCCACTGCGCGCGGCCTGTCTGTTCACTGCTGAAAAACGCACCCTGGCCCTGCCGGGGCCAACGCCACTGCCGGTACGCCGTTGGCACGGCACCGTGGCGACCTGATCTGGACTGCAATGAAAACAATTGAAATACACACCGACGGTTCCTGCCTTGGCAATCCCGGCCCCGGCGGCTGGGCGGCGCTGCTGCGCTACAACGCGCACGAGCGCGAGCTGAGCGGCGGTGAAGCGCACACCACCAACAACCGGATGGAGCTGATGGCGGCCATTTCCGGACTCGAGGCGCTGACCGAGCCTTGCAACATCGTGCTGTTCACCGACTCCCAGTACGTGCGCCAGGGCCTGACCCAGTGGATGCCGGGCTGGATCCGCAAGAACTGGAAGACCGCCGGCGGTGATCCGGTCAAGAACCGCGAACTGTGGGAGCGCCTGCACGCGGCCACCCTGCGCCACACCATCGACTGGCGCTGGGTGAAGGGGCATTCCGGCGACCCGGACAACGAGCGCGTGGACCAGCTCGCCCGCGACGCGGCCATGCGGATCCGCGCCACTGGACCGGTACACTGAGCCCATGCGTCAGATCATCCTGGATACCGAAACCACCGGCCTGGAGTGGAAGAAGGGCAACCGCGTCGTCGAAATCGGCTGCGTGGAATACCTCGAGCGCCGACCCAGCGGCAACCACTTCCACCGTTACCTCAAGCCCGACTGCGAGTTCGAACCCGGCGCGCAGGAAGTCACCGGCCTGACCCTGGAGTTTCTCGCCGACAAACCCACGTTCGCCGAGGTGGCCGAGGACTTCCTGGCCTTCATCGACGGCGCCGAGCTGATCATCCACAACGCGGCGTTCGATCTGGGCTTCCTGGACAACGAGCTGTCGCTGCTGGGTGACCAGTACGGTCGGATCACCGACCGCTGTTCGGTCATCGATACGCTGAAAATGGCCCGCGAGCGATTCCCGGGCCAGCGCAACTCGCTGGATGCGCTGTGCAAGCGGCTGGGCGTGGACAACGCGCACCGCCAGCTGCACGGCGGCCTGCTCGATGCCCAGATCCTGGGCGATGTGTATATCGCGCTGACGTCGGGCCAGGAGGAGATCGGCTTCGGGTCGGTCGATGAGGGCCGGCCGGGCACGGCGCACGCCCAGGCCTTCGACACCTCGCGCCTGCTGCCGCGCCCGCGCGTGGTCGCCACCGCCTCGGAGCTGGAGGCCCATGAGGCGCGTCTGGCCAAACTGCGCAAGAAGGCCGGTCGTGCCATCTGGGACGGCGAGCCGGAGGTGGCGGAAGCCGCCAGCGCCTGAATCGCGCCGGGCGCGCGGGAGCGTCTGCAGCCCCCGGGCGGCCGACCCGCGGTCGGCGCTGCCCGGGGCGGGGGCGTCAGTGGCAGCGCACCAGGATGACGGTGATGTTGTCCGAGCCGCCGCCATCCAGCGCAGCGGCCACCAGGGTATCCACGCATTCCTGCGCGCTGGCGTCGTCGAAGGCGAGGGTGCGGGCGATCCCCTGGTCTTCCACTTCCTCGGTCAGGCCGTCGCTGCACAGCAGCAGCTGCATGCCCGGGCGCAGCTCGCCGGTGGTGGTGGCCACGTTCAGGTGCGCCGGGTCGGTCACGCCGAGCGCCTGGGTCACCACGTTGCGGTGCGGGTGCGCGCGCGCCTGCTCGGCGGTCAGATTGCCCTGGCTGACCATTTCCTGGACGACGCTGTGATCCTGGCTCAACTGCGCCAGCGTGCCATCGCGCCACAGGTAGGCGCGGCTGTCGCCGACCCACGCCACTTCATAGCGATTGCCCTGCACGCGCGCGGCAACCACGGTGGTGCCCATCGGCAGGCTGTCGTTGCGGCGGCGCGAGGTGCGGATGATCTCCTCATCGGCCACGCGGATGGCCTGGGCGAGGGTGGCGCCCCGGCGTATCTCGCGCACGATGGTCTCTCGGGCGAGGGCGCTGGCGACTTCGCCGCAGGCGTGGCCGCCCATGCCGTCAGCCACCAGCCACAGGGACAGCTCTCCATCGCCGTAGTAGGTGTCCTCGTTGAGGTCACGGCGCAGGCCGGGGTGGGTCAGGTGTCCGAATTCGATCATGGCGGTGCGAAGGCCGGGGATTGTTGCGGGGATGAACGGCATGATCGCGGCCCGCCGGACATCCGGCAAGGCATCCATACAGAAGAAATTCACTTCATTGCACGCAATGACTTGTCGCCGGCGCGTCCTGCCCGTATCATTCGCTCCCCGGTTCGCCGGGACCATCTGGAGAGGTGGCAGAGCGGTTGAATGTACCTGACTCGAAATCAGGCAGGCGTTTATAGCGCCTCGGGGGTTCGAATCCCCCCCTCTCCGCCAGATCAATGAAGAAGCCGCCCACTGGGCGGCTTTTTTATTGGTCTGACGGGGAGCCGGGTTGATCGCACACCCGCTGGCGTTCGACGGATTCGCCAGGAGCGAATCCGGCCAGCCGAAAGGCTGGCCCTGGAGCGCATGGCGCGGAAGGGCGGGGCGCACGGATGCGCCCCGCAATCCCCCCCTCTCCGCCAGATCAATGAAGAAGCCGCCCACTGGGCGGCTTTTTTATTCGCAATCCGGTAGAGCCGACCGTTGGTCGGCTGCGCTCCGTTCCGGCGGCGGACGCCCCGCGCGGCGCGGTCCGTTAAACTGACCGCCTCACGTAACGGATGCCCCACCATGACCGCTGAAATCCTCGTTCCCGTGTCCTTCGGCGAGCTGCTCGACAAGATTTCCATCCTGCAGATCAAGTCCGAGCGCATCAGCGATCCGGCCAAGCTGGCCAATATCCGCGCCGAGTTGAGCGCGCTGGAACAGACCTGGATGGCGCATCCGGCTGCGGTCAAGGATGTCGCGCGCCTGCGCGCCGAGCTGAAGGCCGTCAACGAGCGCCTGTGGGATACCGAAGACGACATCCGCCTGCAGGACAAGGCCCAGGCCTTCGACGAGCGCTTCATCGAGCTGGCCCGCACGGTCTACCTGCAGAACGACGCGCGCGCCCGGATCAAGAAAGACATCAATCTCGCGCTGGGCTCGGCCTACGTCGAAGAGAAGTCGTACAAGGACTACGCCGCGGGCGCTTGAGCGGCGACGGTGCCGGGCAGCGCCCGGCCCTACCGGTCGGCAACATACCGTTCGAATGCCGCAATGCCGTCCTCGACGGTGATCAGCTGCATCACGTCGTCGAACTCCACCTTGGCGCCCCACTTCAGTTCGCTGGCCGGCTTGCCGAGGAACTTCCGCGCGGCATCGTCGTAGCGGTCCACACAGTAGCGGCGGTCCGAGTAGGGCCCGCTGCGATGGGGGTTGCTGGCCGCATGCAGGCCCAGCACCTTGGCGCCCATTGCGTTGGCGATGTGCATCGGCCCGGAGTCGGGCGTCATCACCAGGTTGGCGCGGGCAAGCAGCGCGGGGAGCTGCTTGAGCGTGTCCTTGCCGACCAGGTCGAGTGCCGGGGTCTGCAGCTGGGCCTGGATGGCATCGGTCATGTCCCGCTCCAGCGTGCTGCGCCCACCGCACAGCACCACCCGCCAGCCGCGAGCAGTGGCATGGTTGGCCACGGCCGCGTAGCGATCGGCATACCAGTTGCGGCGCACATGGCTGGAGCAGGGCGAGATGATCAGCACCGGCCGGCCGTCATCCTCCCACTGCGCCTGCGCCCATTCGAACGCCGCAGGCGGTACCGCCAGGTCCCAGCTCACCGTGTCCTGCACCAGGCCCAGCGGCTCGCAGAAGCTGCCGATCGCGTCCAGTACATGGATACCGGGGCGGTCGGGAATGCGTTCATTGATGAAAAGCCCGTGAAGATCCTTGGAGCGGGCGCGGTCGTAGCCGATCCGGCGCTGCGCCGGTACAAAGGCCGACAGCACGTTGGCGCGGAACGCCACCTGCATCTGCAGCAGCGCGTCGAAGCGGCCGGGCGGCAGGCTCGCGCGCAGCGCGCGCATCCCGGCCAGCCCGGTCTTTTTGTCGTAGGGGTGGAACACCACGCCGGGCAATCCGTCCAGCAGCTTGTGGCCAGCCTTGTCGATGATCCAGTGCAGGGTCTGGCCCGGTCGGGCGCGCTGCAGGGTGCGGACGAGGGGGACCACATGGGTCACGTCCCCGAGTGCGGACAAACGCAAAAGGCACAAGGAAGAGGACGCTGATGGCATGGTGTTGTTAGACTCGAAGGAATGGTCGCATTCGACGCCACTGAAGCGCTGACGCCCTGCCGCGATGGACGCGGGATGGGTGCCATTCTGTTCGACCGCGAGCGGCTGCGGCAAGCCGAGATGAGCCTGTTCTCGCCGGCGCACTGGGGCGAGCGTGCGCGCCCGGTCGGTGATGGGGGCCGCGGCGGCGCCTGGTTCGTCGATGCGCCGTTCGGCCATAGCGTGCTGCGCCAGTACCTGCGCGGCGGCGTGGCGGCCAGATTCAGCCGTGACCAGTATTTCTGGCGGGGCGCCAACCACACCCGCAGTTTCGCCGAATTCCGCCTGATGCGCGCGCTGCGCGCGCAGAAGCTGCCGGTGCCGCGTCCAATCGCCGCGTTCTACATGCGCGAAGGGCTGCGGTACCGCGCGGCCATCCTGATGGAACGCCTGGAAGGCGTGCGCTCGCTGGCCGACCGTGCGCTGGTGGCGGGCCGTGGCGCGCCCTGGGAGGAGACCGGCCGGCTGATCGCCCGGTTCCACCGCGCCGGCCTGGACCATGCCGACCTCAACGCGCACAACATCCTGTTCGACGCCAACGGCCACGGCTGGCTGATCGATTTCGACCGCGGCGTGCAGCGCATTCCCGCCACCCGCTGGCGCGAGCGCAATCTCAAGCGGCTGCTGCGCTCGCTGATCAAGCTGCGCGGCGAACGCAGCCACGACGACGTGGAAAAAGACTATGCACGGCTGCGCCGTGCCTACGACCTGGCCTGGAACCGGGGTTACTGATGGACTGGGCGCTGCGTTTCATGGGGGTCGGCAATGCGTCGGCCGTCGAACTGGGGTCGCCGATGGCGGTGATCGAGCGTGCCGGACGGCCGTGGCTGACCATCGACTGCGGCGGCGAGGGGCTCACCGCCTTCCAGGCCCACTACGGGCACATGCCGCAGGCGTTGTTCGTGACCCATGTGCATCTGGACCACGTGGCCGGGTTCGAGCGCCTGTTCGTGGATGCGTTCTTCTCGCCGCAGCGCCGCGGGCGCATCCGCCTGTACGTGCCGGCCCCGGTAGTGCCGCTGTTGCATCGGCGGGTCGCCGACTACCCCAACGTGCTGGCCGAGGGCGGTGCCAACTTCTGGGATGCGTTCCAGTTGATCGTGGTCGGTGACGCGTTCTGGCACGACGGCGTGCGCATGGAAGTGTTCCCGGTGCGCCACCACTGGCCGGAAACCGCCTACGGCCTGCGCCTGAAGGGTGCCCTGACCTGGAGCGGAGATACCCGGCCGATCCCGGAAATGCTCGCGCGCTTTGCCGACGACAACGAACTGATCGCCCACGACTGCGGCCTGCACGGCAATCCGTCGCACACCGGTGTGGATGACCTGGAGCGCGAGTACAGCCGCGCGCTGCAGGCGCGGATGATGTTGTACCACTACGCCAGCCACGCCGATGGCGAGGCCCTGCGCCAGCGTGGCCATCGCGTCGCGCTGCCCGGCGAGTGCGTGGTGCTGGCCACGCCGACTGCCGCGAACGTGGTCGCGCAGGACCCCTGAGCATGGCGGCCGGCCGGGTGCCCAGTGCGCTGGCCGATCATCTGGAGGCGCTGGAGCGCGCGCTGCACGACCCGGTCGTGCGTGGTGACCGGGCGCGCCTGTCGGCACTGCTGGATGACGACTTCGCCGAAATAGGGAGTTCCGGCGGTTGTTTCGACCGCGCCACCGCGTTGGCGGAACTGCCGGCCGAACGGGCGCAGGTCGAGATCCTCGCCGAGGACGTCAGCGTCCTGCTGCTCGACGCGCACGTTGCGCAGGTGCGCTATCGCAGCGCCTACGTGATCAATGGCGAGCGCCAGCGCACGGTGCTGCGCAGTTCGCTGTGGCGGTTGCGCGCAGGCGCGTGGCGGATGGTGTTCCACCAGGGCACGCCGGTACCGGACCCCTGAAAAGGTGGCGGCCCCGCCGGCTGACCTCGGCGCCCGCGTCGATCGATACCGTTGCTGCCTTCCGGCCCTGGCGGGATTTTCGACCTAGCGTCGCGAGGGGCCGACGGGGCCACCATAGAGACGTTCCGCAGACAGGGCGATCAGGATCGGCCGCTGGATGCTGGAGCTGCGCGACGGAACAGGTCCGGCAGTGCAGTCGCGCATTCTAGCGCATGCGCGGTACGCAGTGCCAGACTGGCGAGTCTGAATCCCGTGTAGCCCGCTGCCCGGCAGACCGCCCATCGGGCGGTCGGGTGGGTAAAATACGCCGCACAGGAGGAACGACCTCCCCCGCATCGGGTACGACTGACCAGGACGGCCTGGCCCCATCAAGGAGGGCCGCATGGCCTGGATCTATCTGTTGGCAGCCGGTGTGCTGGAAATCGTCTGGGCGTTCGCGATGAAGCAGTCCGACGGGTTCAGCAAACTCACTCCCTCGATCATCACCCTGGTCACCATGACTGCCAGTTTCTGGCTGTTGTCGCTGGCCATGCGCACGCTGCCGCTGGGGACCGCGTATACGATCTGGACCGGCATCGGTGCGGTCGGTGCGTTCGTGGTCGGCATCGTCTTCCTGGGCGAGCAGATCAGCGCGATGCGGATCGGCGCGGCGGTGCTGATCGTCAGCGGGTTGGTGCTGATGAAGGTCTCGAGCGGCTGAGCCGTCATCGGCCGGACAGGACCTGTTCCATCTCCACCGCATCCAGGCCCGGGCCGTGGCCGTCGGTGACGACCCGGGTCACGGTGAAGCCCAGCGCCGCGTAGAAGCCGCGCGTGTGCTGGCTGGTGCTGAGGATCACGCGCTGCGCACCCACGGCACGCGCCAGCCCCAGGCGCGCCTGCGCCAGCGTGTGGCCGAGCCCCTGGCGGTGGAGGCCATGCTCGACCATCCCCCAGCAGAACGCGGCGGTTGTTCCATCGATCGCCAGGCCGGCACAGGCAACGATCCGGCCGTCGCGCTCGATCACCCGGTAGTCGCCCGTGCGGTCTGGATGCTGCAGGTACGCAGCGAAGCCGGCGCGCTCATGTGCGCCGAAATAGCCGGGCACATTGCTGTCGAAGATGCGCAGGCAGGCGTCCGCGTCGGCGGGGCGGTAGGGGCGGGAGATGCGCATCGTGGGGCGAAGGCTAGCGTGCCACCGGCGTGTTCGACGTTGCCTGTACACGCAGCGCCTGCCAGGCCGCGCGCAGGACGCGCACTGCCGAGCGCAGGAACATCACCAGCAGCGCGCCGGCGATCAGCAGGTCCGGCCAGCCAGCACCGAACACCCACACGGCGAGCGCTGCCAGCAGCACGGCCACGCCCTCGGCAATGTCGTTGCGCGAGCATTCCCATGCCGAGGCCAGGTTGACGTCGCCGTGGCGGAAGGGCGTGAGCAGCCAGAGGCAGACCCCGTTGGCCGCCAGGTTCAGCGCGCCGGCAATTCCCATGCCCTCGAACAACGGGACGGCGGGATGGGTGAGCCGCCAGCCGATCTGCACGGCAACGGCCAGGGCGGCGCCAAGGATCAGCAGTCCCTTCAGGAGCGCCACGCGCCCCTTGGCCCGCGCGGAAGCGCCCACCACCGCCAGGCTGATCGCGTAAGTGAGCGCGTCGCCCAGATTGTCCAGGCTGCCGGAGAGCAGCGAGGACGAGTGGCTCCACCAGGCCGCGCCGGCCATCATCACGAACGTGGCCAGGTTGATGGCCAGCACGATGCCCAGCACGCGGCGCTGCCTGGCCTGGAGGGCGGCAACATCGACGATCTTTCCGCAACCGCAGCAGTCGGACATGGGGGCAGCGCACAGGCGAGGGAGGCGAAGCGACTGTAATCCAGATCCGGGGCGCTGCGGCCGATCGACGGATGGCCGGGCCGGCAGGTTCAGCCGGTGGTCCAGTGGCCGCCCCCGTGGGTGCAGCTGTCCGGCAGGCCGGCCAGGTCGTCGGCGGAACGCTCGTAGTAGTAGCCATCGAACGCCAGGCCGAACAGCTGTCTGCAGCGGCCCTGCGATGGGGACGGGCAGGCGTCCATATACGTGACCTGGCCTGCCTTGCCTCCCATCTGCGCGGAGGTGGCCGCCAGGCCCTCGCAGATCTTCTTCAGCTCGGCGTCGCTCGAGGCGCCGCTGGACTGCACGCAATCGCGGGAGCGGAGCGTCTTTCCGAACAGGTGGAACTCGCCTGCAATCATGCAGGCACGGGCCTGCTGCGAAGGGCCGGGAGCAACGTGGGTCACCACCGTGCCGGGTGTCGGATCGGCACCTGCGTCCGGCGCACCTGCTTCGGGCGTTGGCGCGCCAGGCGCGGCCGGTCCATCGGATGCGGCCGGTTGCGTGCAGGCGGCCATGCCCACCGCGCAGGCCAGTACGAGGGTACAACGCATCGTCCTTGTCATCATCGCGCATTCCTTGCAGTTGACCGAGTGCCCGATCCTGCCACATCGGAGGGACAATGCACCTTGTCCCCACTGGGGGCGATCCCCGCGCCCGGTTAGTGCGCAGTGGCCCCGATGTAACCCAGGAAGCCAAGGGCCGCTGCCCTGTCTTCAAAGGAGGCCTCAACGCGGTCACCATTGGAGTAACGCACGACGATTTCGTATTTGCGGAACGCGCCTTCGTCGACTCTGGCCTGGTCGTGCTCCGCGAGGAACTGCGTTGCCGCATCCACCCCGGTGAACTCCCTTTCCACGCCGTGCAGCGGAATGACCATGACCTTGGATACGGCCCTGTCGATGGCCTTCTTCAGGCTGTCGAAGAAGCCCGCCAACTGCGCTGCATTGTTCGCGGTCAGTTGCGCTTTGAGCGAGGCTCTCTTCTCGGGCGTGAGTGATTCGATCTGCTCGACGGCATGCGCGAACTCCTGATCCGGCGTTTCCTCATCGAATCGTGCGTCAATGCCGACGGACGCAAATGCCTCAACAATCGAGTCATAGGGCATCAGAATGGTTTCGAAACCACAGCTGCGCATCTGCGCCAGCGAGTCCCTGGTAAACACACCCGCGAGGATGGCGCCAAGGAAAGGCTTGTCCCAGGAGTGTTGTTCGGCGATCGGCATGACCGCGCCTTGGATTTCCTGGGCTTTGGCGCGGGAGTGCTTCGTGTAGCGGCGCCAGGCAGCTTCAATGAAGGCAACCGGGCGCCCACGTACGCCATCGCTTCCGCCCGACTCGATGACGAAATCGAGGTCGTGGAAGTTCTTGTAGCGATCCTGCCAACTGACCTTCGAGCCCGAGCGGGCCGCGCGCTTTCCCTTCTTGTCCAGATAGAGCCCGCGTGCATCGCAGTACGCCTGGAGTTGCGGCAGGACGATCTCCTCCAGGAGGTCGCCGATGATCTGTCCAAAGCGGTGGGATGGAGATTTCGCCACAGTCAACCCTCAATCCATAGATGGCCTTCGTGCAAAGGCACGGTGTGTTTCCGGTTTTTCCACTTCGTGTTGCGGTCACGCAGCTTTTCGAAGGAATACGAGGTGAAGCCGGCGGCCACCGCCAGGCGTCCCAGCCAGTCGTCGACAGGCACGTAGACGCCGTACGGCGCGGAATCGCCGACCACAAAACACATCCGCGCGCCGTCACGGCAGGCGCGGCGAAGCATGGTGAACGTGGCCGCCATGTCGTGGAAGTACGCTGCGACCATGATGTGGTACGCCTTCTTGCCGCCCTTGCCGAGGCGTACCGTGGCGAGTTCGTTGCAGACCTCGCTTATCTCGCTGTGAATGGCTGACAGGCTGGGATGTTCAAGCATGCTCGCCAGATCGACGCGATCGGCGGCCGCGTGCTGGGAGCACGAACGAACGATGTGCTGACGAACGGCATTCTGCAGATCACCCCAGCCCTTGATCTCCCCCCAGAACATCATTTCCAGCCGGGTAGCGTCCGCATAGTCATAGTTGTTTGCATAGGGCGGGGACGTCAGAACGAGATCGACGGAACCAGGTTCAATCGGGATCTGCGCATTGCGCGAATCGTGGGCGAACACACGGGCAGAACCGCTCCACCGGTGTTCCTGGGCCGAGCGCATGTCCGCGGCCATCTGTTGCACCTTGGCATCAAATGCCACCCGTGGCTCCAGCACCTTGGCCTTCGACTTGTTGGGCAGGATGTACTGCCATTGCGCCGTACCCACGCCGCTGCAGGCGCGCAGGATGCCCGTGATGGCCAGCCACACCAGTCGCGCCGCAGCGGGATCGAGCGCGCCGGACTCCGTCGTGTATCCGTTGCGCAGGGCATAGAGCTGGGCAAGCACGTCAACGGAGTAGCACTTCTGCAGCAGATCGGGCGCACCCTGTGCCTCGGTGATGAGCGTCTCCCAGGTGTCGAGATGCTGCTTTACCGTCTCGGCGGCGTCCAGGAACGCATCGCTGTCGCTGGGCCAGGACAGCTTGGCCTCGGCAATGCGGTTTACGAACGGATGGCTCTCAAACCCGAACGCGGCCGCGCCGCAGTGCTCCGCGGCGACAAGCGTGGTGCCGGATCCTGCGAAGGGATCAAGCACGGTGCAGTGCTTGCCGCCGTGGGCATCGATGACGCTTTCCGCCCATTCAGCAGAAAAGCCTGCCGAATAGCGGAACCACCGGTGGACGGGCAGCCGCATGTTGTCCGTGAACGTTCCTGACCGGGCGGTCTGCAGCGGCTTCGCCTTCGGCCTGGCGGTAGGGGGGGGGGCGAACAGCAAGTGAGGCCTCACGTGTATGCGATGGGGGGATGGTAACGTCGGGACGACTGACGCCGCCAAAGAATCGCGCGACATTGTCGCGGCGGCTGAGATCGAAGGGCGAAAAGCAGAAAGGCCGCCCGAAGGCGGCCTTTCTACGTTTGTCTGGCGGAGAGAGGGGGATTCGAACCCCCGAAGCGCGGTTTAGACGCTTACACACTTTCCAGGCGTGCTCCTTCAACCACTCGGACACCTCTCCGGACCTGCGGCAACAACCCGCTGCAGGGGCGCAGATTCTAGCGGGGGAATCGCCAACGCACAAGCGGCACGACGCGGGGGCAGGGTGGCTGGACAGGCGTGGCACAATGGACGTCCCGATGAAGACGGTGGCCTGATGTCCTATCTCGTCCTTGCCCGCAAGTGGCGTCCGAAGCGTTTTGCCGAGCTGGTGGGCCAGGAACACGTGGTCCGCGCGCTCAGCAATGCGCTGGACAGCGGCCGTGTGCACCATGCGTTCCTGTTTACCGGCACCCGCGGGGTGGGCAAGACCACGATCGCGCGTATTTTCGCCAAGTCGCTGAACTGCGAGCAGGGCACCAGCGCCGACCCGTGCGGCCAGTGCCCGGCCTGCCTGGACATCGATTCGGGTCGCTACATCGACCTGCTGGAGATCGATGCCGCATCCAATACCGGTGTCGATGACGTCCGCGAGGTGATCGAGAACGCCCAGTACATGCCGTCCCGCGGCAAGTACAAGGTCTACCTGATCGACGAAGTGCACATGCTGTCCAAGGCGGCGTTCAACGCGCTGCTGAAGACGCTGGAAGAGCCGCCGGAGCATGTGAAGTTCCTGCTGGCCACCACCGATCCGCAGAAGCTGCCGGTGACGGTGCTGTCGCGCTGCCTGCAGTTCAACCTCAAGCGGCTCGACGAGGACCAGATCCAGGGGCAGATGACCCGGATTCTGGCTGCCGAAGAGATCGAATCGGACCCGAGCGCGATCGTCCAGCTGGCAAAGGCGGCCGACGGCAGCCTGCGCGACGGCCTGTCGCTGCTGGACCAGGCCATCGCCTACGCCGGTGGTGCGCTGCGCGAAGACGTGGTGCGCACGATGCTGGGGACGGTCGACCGTACCCAGGTGGCCGCCATGCTCGATGCGCTGGCCGACGGCGACGGCCCCCGCCTGTTGCAGGTGGTCGCGCTGCTGGCGGAATTCTCGCCGGACTGGGGTGGCGTGCTGGAAGCGCTGGCCGAAGGCCTGCACCGCATCCAGGTGCAGCAGCTGGTCCCGGGCGCATCGGCGGCGGGTGAGGGCATCGATGCGGTGGCCTTTGCCGGTCGCCTGCGCCCGGAAGTGGTACAGCTGTGGTACCAGATGGCGCTGAATGGGCGCCGCGATCTGTATCTGGCGCCCAGCCCGCGCGCCGGCTTCGAAATGGCCGTGCTGCGCATGCTGGCCTTCCGCCCGGCGGCGGCGGTGCCGCCGGTACCGCGTGATCCGGAGACCGGCACCGGGGTGGGCAGCACCGGTGGCACTGGCAGCGGCCACGGCGTTGGTGCCGTCGCTGCGGCCCCTGCGGCGGCCGTCGCGCCTGCGCCGGCCGCCGCCACGCCGGCCGTGCCGAAAGCGGCCCCGGTGGTGGCGCCGCCGGCGCCCGCCCCAACCCCGACCAAACCCGCGGCCCCCACGCCCGCCGCACCGACGGTGGTCGCCGATCCGGACGACCTGCCGCCGTGGCACCAGGACGGGGCCGCCGACGACCGCGACGAAGCCCTGGCCGCCGAAATGGCCACGCCCGATGCGGCAATGGTCGCGCCGTGGGAAGCACCGCCGGAACGACCGGCCCCGTCGGCCGCTGTCCCGCATCGTCCGCAGGGGATCGCGATTGCGCCGTCGTCCGCGGCCGATGAACCGACGGCCGCCGTTGTGGCTCCGGACGCGCCGATCGGCCTGGCCAGCGCCGAAGCCTGGCTGGAACTGGTCGCCCAGAGCCAGCTCAGCGGTCCGTCGCGGCAGCTCGCGGCGCACGCTGCGTTCATCGGCTATCAGCGCGGTGTCTTGAAATTGGCGGTATCGCCCGGATTTGAGTACCTGTGTTCGGACCGCTCGCTGGCGGCGCTGACCGACGCCCTGACCGGTCCGCTGGGCCAGGCGCCGAAGATCGTCATCGAAGCCGGTGGCGCGGAGGCCGAAACGCTGCACCAGCGTTCGGACCGCCAGCGTGGCGAACGACAACAGGCGGCCGAAGCCGTTTTCATGGCCGATCCCGATGTGCAGTTGCTGATCCAGCAACACGGCGCCCGGGTCGTGACCGATTCCATCCGTCCCTTTGATGAGTAAAGACCCATGCGTGGCAATATCGCCCAACTGATGCAGCAGGCCCAGAAGATGCAGGAGAACCTGCAGAAGGCCCAGGAAGAACTCGCCAAGCTGGAAGTCACCGGCAGCGCCGGCGGCGGCATGGTCAGCGTGACCCTGACCGGCGCCAAGGAATGCCGCAAGGTGCGCATTGACCCGGCCGTGCTGGCTGACCCGGAAATGGCCGAAGACCTGATCGCGGCGGCGTTCAACGATGCCTCCAACAAGATCGATGCCGAATCCAAGAACCGCATGGGCTCGGCCACGGCCGGCATGCAGCTGCCTCCGGGCATGAAGCTGCCGTTCTGATCCCAACGCCGCGCCGGCCCTGCCCGGCGTCCCGCGTTGCCTGCGCCGCGAAGCCTTCGGGCTTCGCGCGTTTGTTTCTGGAGTGAGTCCGCCGCCATGAGCCTGCCCCTGCTCGAACAACTGATCGAGGCCTTCCGGGTGCTGCCCGGCGTGGGCCAGAAGACCGCACAGCGCATGGCCTACCACGTGCTGGAGCGCGAACGCGATGGCGGGCAGCGCCTGTCGGAGGTGTTGGCGCAGGCGATCGAGCGGATCGGGCATTGCGTGCAATGCCGCGATTTCAGCGAGAGCGAGCTCTGCACGGTCTGTGCCAACGGCAGCCGCGAGCGCCAGCAGCTGTGTGCGGTGGAGTCGCCGGCCGACCGCTTGGCGATCGAACACGCCACCGGCTTCCGGGGCGTGTACTTCGTGCTGCAGGGACGCCTGTCGCCGCTGGACGGCATCGGCCCGCGCGAACTCGGGCTGGACCAGCTCGACGCCCGCCTGAAACAGGGCGAGGTGCAGGAGCTGATCATCGCCACCAGTGCCACCGTCGAGGGTGAAGCGACGGCCCACTATCTGGCGCAGCTGGCGCGCACGCACAACGTGCGGCCCAGCCGCCTGGCCCAGGGCCTGCCGCTGGGCGGTGAACTGGAGTACGTGGACCGCGGCACGCTGTCGCATGCCTTCGGCACGCGCACCGACATCCAGGAATGACCGCGCGCGGGATGGGTCGAATCCGGCAGCGCATCCGCGCTACTCTCCAGGACCCTGTTTCCTACGGTGCCCCATGAGCCACGACACCCTGTTCGGCAAGATCATCCGCCGCGAGATTCCCGCCACCATCGTCTATGAAGACGACGAGGTGCTGGCCTTCAAGGACATCGCACCGCAGGCGCCGGTGCACGTGTTGTTCATTCCGAAGAACGAAGCGATTCCGACCCTGGACGATGTGCAGCCGTCGCAGGCACACCTGATCGGCAAGCTGGCGCTGGCCGCGGCCGAGTACGCCCGCCGCGAAGGGTTCGCCGAGAACGGCTACCGCATCGTCATGAACTGCCGGGGCGATGCCGGGCAGACCGTGTTCCACATCCACCTGCATCTGCTCGCCGGCGCACCGCTGGGGCATTTCGGGGCATGAAAAAACGCCACCCTGGGGTGGCGTCTTTCTGCTGCTTGTTTACCACCAACCCCAGCCGCGGTAGCCCCAGCCCGGTCCCCATGCCGGGCCCCACGGGCCGTAGGGGTAGGCCGGCACGACGTCGACCTGGCGCTGTTCCGGCCACAGGTAGATCACGTCCGCGTTGATCTTGGGCAGGCGGTAGTCGTACTCGCCGATGCGGGTGTTCTGGTAGCCGTCGATCTTGCCGATGAAGGTCACGTCGCGGCCCGGCTCGAACACGGCCGGATCGTAGAAGCCGGCGCGGCAGGCGATGAAGCGGCCGTCGCTGGCATCGGAGGAGGTGGTGCTCGGGCGGCCACTGCCGTTGAGCGGGCGCGAGATGAGCTGGAAGCAGGTCTCGCCCTGGCCCGGCGTGGTTTCGATGATGCGTCCGCCCCAGCGGACGGGCGTGCCGACCTGCTGGGTGGCCACCGAATCGCGCGGGGTGACGACGCTGAACTGTCCCTGCAGCGGTTTGGGTGCGGTTGCACAGGCGGCCAGTGCCAGGGAGGCGGCCAGGGGAAGCAGCAGTTGGATCTTCATGAGGATGCTCCGGGGTTCGGGCGATGCCTGCGCAGGTCGCGCAATAATGAAGCGAGGTCGACGTCTGCGCCAGCGTACCGCGCATGAACGAAACGGACGCTGAGTGCCAGCAGGGCGGGGTCGGGCCGTTGCGCGTGGACACGCCGCGCCCAGTCGCCGGCCGTCTCGGCCGGGGCACGGGCCAGGCCGTACCGCGCGTAGCGCCGGTTCACCCGGTGCCAGGCGCGCAGCAGCGGATCGCGCTCGCGCTCCCCGCGTGCCAACAGCCACGCCATCCAGCCTAGCGCGGCCAGTGCGAAGACCATGAAAACAGCGATCAGCTGTGACGGTTCCAGCCGCTCGATGCCCAGCGGACGCAGCAGCTGCTGTTGGCGGTTGGCATCGAAGGACAGCACCATGTCGTTCCAGCCGCGGCGCAGCCAGTCGCCGAGCTCGCCGGCCTGCAGCCAGCGCGATTGCAGGCCGCCGTCGGCGCCGGCCCCCAGGCGGTCTTCCAGCGTGTCGTAGACGCGCTCGGGCGCTACAGCGGCTGTCGGATCCACCCGGACCCAGCCGCGGCCGTCCAGCCAGACTTCGGTCCAGGCATGGGCATCCATGCGCCGCACGACCCAGTAATTGCCGTAGCGATTGCGGACACCGCCGGCAAAACCGGTGACCACCCGCGCGGGGATGCCGGCATTGCGCATCAGCACCACGAACGACCCGCTGAAGTGTTCACAGAAGCCAGCCTGGTGGTCGAACAGGAACTCATCCACGCCATCGCGCCCGGGCAGCGGCGTGTCGAGGGTGTAGGCGAAACGCTGGCCGATCCAGTCCAGGGCGCGCTGCACGATCGCCGCATCGTCCTGGCCGGCATCGCGGCGCCACGCCCGGGCCAGCGCCGCCGTGCGCGGATTGAAGCCGGCCGGCAGCGCCAGCGCGAGCTGGCGCTGGTAGGGCGTCAGTGGCTGGGAGTAGGCGGTGGCCGGGGAGGACTGCAGGCGCCATCGGGTCAGGGATGCGAGCGGAGCGCGGCTGCGCAGGCTGTGGTCGGCGTTGAGTTCGCTGCCCGGCGGCGCCGCCAGTGGCAGGTCCAGGGCCACCAGCTGCCGGCGGTCGGTGGGTTCGTAGTCGATCTGGTAGTCCCAGCGCGTCGCCCCGTGGGTCACCTGCGGCGGCGGCCGTCGGTCGAGGCTGCGATCCTGTTGCCACCGCCGGCCGTCGAACCGCGTCATCACCGGGCCGCGCCAGTAGCGTTGCGACGGCGCCGGCACGGCCCCGAAGAACTGCACGCGCAGGGCAGGCGTGTCATCGGCCATCAGGTCCAGCCAGGTGCCCGGTTCCATGCTGTCAGACAGGCCCGGCTTGGACACCGCTCGCTCTGGGATGCCCCACAGCGGCTCGCTCAGGCGCGGGAACAGCCAGAACGCGGCCAGCGCCAGCGGCAGCCCCAGCGCCACCAGCCGGGCGATGCCGCGTGCCTGCCCCCGCGCGGCGGGAGGCGCGGCCTGGCCTTCCACATGCGCAAGCCGCTGCAGGGCGAGCAGGGCGGTCAACGCGGCCAGCATCGCCAGCGCAAGCGTCAGCGGCCCTTGGTCGAGCAGAAACGCGGCGAACGGGGCGAACAACGCAAAGCCGAGCAGGCTGCGGGCATCGCGCAGGGAGCGCAGCTCGCTGGATTTGATCGCCAGCATCGCCGCCAGCAGCGCGCAGCCGGTGTCGCGGCCGGGCCGGGCGCCCATCTGCCAGTAGATCGCGCCGAGCATGGCCAGGACCAGCAGCACCCGCAGCGGCGCGGGCAGCACCCGTCCGCGCGAGGCCAGCGCCGTGCCGATCGCAACCGCCGCGATTACCGCCGCCAGCGCATCGGGCAGTTGCAGCAGCAGCGGCAGCAGGCCCAGCGCGGCGCTGGCCAGGCTCCAGTCGCGCGCGCTGCGCGGCAGATCGGGGGGCAGCACGGGATCAGCCATGCGGCAGCACCGCCAGCGCGCGCTGGCACAGGTGGTGGTGGGCGTTGCCGCTGCCCGGGCCCAGCACCGGGTGGCCGGGCAGGGTCAGCGTGTAGCGGCGGCCCTCGCGTTCGGCCAGGTCCACCCAGCGTGCCAGCCGCGCGATCCGGGCTTCGGTCGGCAGCGGTGCCAGGTGCCGCCAGTCCAGCTGGACGTCCAGTCCCACCGGGCGCTCGTACTCGCGCACGAGCAGCGCATCGCGGCGGGCCGAGTGCTTCCACGCGATGCTGCGCGGCGGGTCGCCGGCGCGATAGGGGCGCAGTTGATGCAGCTCCTCGCCACTGGGATGCACGCGGGTGTGCAGCGGGTCACCGCCGCCTTCGGGCAGTGCCGGCGCCTGGGTGTCGGGCGCGGCGTAGACCAGCAACGGCGTGTCCGGCCACACCCAGGTCCAGGCGCGCACCAGGCCCAGCGGCTGGGTGGTGGAGAGCCGGATGCGGTCCAGGTCCAGCCAGCCGCGCTGCGTGGTGGGCACATCCAGATCGACTTCGGTCTGGTCGTCGTGCGCCAGGTGCGCAAAGGCCAGGGCGTTGTGGTGTTCGATCCGCAGTCCACGCCGGGCGCGCGCGTCGCGGCGCGACAGGCTGATGCGCAGGCGCAGCGGGTGGCCGGCGGTCACCGGGTCGGCCGACACCGCGTCCACCTGCACGCCCGACAACTGCAGGTGCGCGCTGATCGCGCTGGCGATGCCGGTCGCACCCAGCAGCAGGGCCAGCAGCAGCGCGGGATTGTTGTTGTAGTTCAGCGCGCCCAGCAGCATCGCGCCCAGCAGGACGGCCACGAACAGGCCGAAGCGGGTCGGCAGCACATAGATGCGGCGGCGGTCGATCCGCTGCGGCAACGTGTCGGGCTGGCGCGGACGCGTGTAGTGCCGGCCATTGGCCGGCAGCATTCTCTGCTTCAAGCGGTCTCCCCAGCCGCTGTGCATCTCAGTCGACCTGGACGGTCTGCAGGATCGCCCGCGCCAGCGCCGGTCCCGTGGAGGCCTCGGCCTCGGGTACCAGGCGGTGGCCTGCCACGGCGACGAACAGGGTCTGCACGTCTTCGGGCACCACATGCGCGCGCCCCAGCAGCAGTGCATGCGCCTTGGCCGCGCGCAGCAGGGCCAGGCCCGCGCGTGGCGACAGGCCGACGCGCACCCCGGCGTGCTGCCGGCTGCGGGTCAGCAGCGCCTGCACGTACCCGATCAGCGCGTCGCTGGCGTGCACCTGGCCCACGGCCTCGCGCAGCGTGCGCACGTCGGCGTCGCTCAGCTGGGCGGTCGCCCGGGCGATCAGGTGGCGGCGGTCGGTGCCGCGCAGCAGTTCGCGCTCCGATTCCGGATTGGGATAGCCCAGCGCCAGCCGCAGCAGGAAGCGGTCCAGCTGCGAGTCCGGCAACGGGAACGTGCCGGACAGGTCCACCGGATTCTGGGTCGCGATGACGAAGAACGGATCAGGCAGCGGATGGGTGGTGCCATCAAGGGTGACCTGCTGCTCGGCCATCGCTTCGAGCAGCGCGCTCTGCGTGCGGGGCGGCGCGCGGTTGATCTCGTCGGCCAGCAGCACATGGGTGAAGACCGGGCCCGGATGGAACTGGAATTGACGGCTGCCTGCGTCGTAAACCGAGACGCCGAGCACATCCGCTGGCAGAAGGTCCGAAGTGAACTGCACCCGCTGGAAGCCCAGCCCGAGGCTGGAGGCCAGCGCATGGGCGAGGGTGGTCTTGCCCAGGCCGGGCAGATCTTCGATCAACAGGTGTCCGCCGGACAGCAGCGCGACGAACGCCAGCCGCACTTCGTGCTGCTTGCCCAGCAGCAGGGCGTTGACCTGGTCCTGCGCGCTGCGAAGGGACTGTCGCAGGACATCGGTTAGCATGGCTGGCACGTGGGGCGAGTTGTCCATGTCCGTCTCGTGTCGATGATTCCACTGATTCTATAGAGCAATGCAAGGCGAACAACGCGCACGCACAATTTTCCTGTTGCTATGGACGCTGGTCACCGCCGTCAAACTGGTGGTGGCCGCGCGCCTGCCCCTGTTCGTGGACGAAGCGTTCTACTGGCAGGAAGGGCAGCATCTGGCGGCCGCGTATTCGGACCTGCCCGGCCTGACGGCGTGGCTGTCGCGGCTGGGCGTGGAGATCGGTGGTCCGCATGTGCTGGCACAGCGCCTGCCGTTCCTGGCGATCGGTGCCTGGTTGCCCTGGGCGGTATCGCGGATCGCCACGCGCTGGTTCGGTGCGGTGGCAGGGTGGCAGGCCGGCAGCCTCACCCTGTTGATGCCGCTGTCTGCCACGCTGGGCATGCTGGCGGTGCCGGACGTGCCGATGGCGTTGGCGGCGGTGCTGTGCCTGGACGCCGGGGCCCGCCTGCTGCGCCAGGTGGATGCGGCGGCGGCGGTGAAGCTGGGGCTGGGCCTGATGATCGGCGCGCTCAGCCACTACCGCTTCATCGGTGTGATCGTGGTGGGGTTCATTGCGCTGCTGCTGCTGCCGCAGGGCCGCCGCATGCTGCGCGATCCGCGCGTGTGGGTGGCGCTGGCTGTCGGCGTGCTGGCCTGGCTGCCGCTGCTGGCATGGAATGCCGACAACCACGAGGCCGGCCTGAAATTCCAGGTGGTCGAACGCCATCCGTGGGCCTTCCAGTGGAGTGGCCTGTGGTTCCTGGTGATCCAGCCGATGCTGGTCACGCCGATCCTGTGCGTGGCGATGTGGAAGGTGGCACTTGCGGGCACCCGCGCTGGCGGTGGTGCGCGCGCGCAATGGCGCTACTTCGGCCTGATCGGCGCGGTATCGACAGTGGCGATCTTCGTGCTCGGCTTCTTCACCGATGTGGAGCGCATCAGTTTCCACTGGCCGCTGCCGGGCTACCTGGCGCTGCTGATCGCGGTGCCGGTGGTGTTCAATGGCTGGCCGCGCTGGCTGCGCCGCACCGGCTGGTGGATGGCCGGCGCCGGTCTGGCGCTGGCCTTCTCCTACTATCTGGTGGCCTCCACGCCGGCGCTGCGCGAGCAGTTGGCCGGCTACAAGTACTACCCGCGCAATTTCGCCGGCTGGCAGCCGTTGGCCAGCGCCGTGCGCGAGTCGCTGGCGACGATGCCGCCCGGCACGCGGGTGCTGGCCGGCAACTTCAAGGTGGGTGCGGAGCTGGGCTTCCAGTTGCGTGACCCGTCGATCGAGGTGCTGCAGCACCCGTTGAACGACAAGCACGGACGCAGTGCGCAGCTCGGCCTGTGGGGGCTGCTGCACGAGGGGCAGCGGAATGCGCCCATGCTGCTGGTGCTGTCGCCCAGCGACCAGCGCTATCGCGATCTGCTGGAGCGCTACCACGATGTCTGCCGCCAGGTGGGCCCGCTGCCGCCGCCGCAGGTGGTGAGCAACGACCACGGCTTCCAGCGCTTCCTGCTGTTCAAACTGCCGGCCGAGCGCGCCGCCGGGCCCTGCGTGACGCCGGCGATGGCGTGGATCGATACGCCGGTGGCCGATGCCACGGTGGACGGCATGCTCGATGTGCGCGGCTGGGCGTTCAAGGATGGCGTCGGCCTGGCCCGGGTGGAGCTGCTGGTCGATGATCGTCCGGTGGCCGAGGCGCAGTACGGTCGGGCCTACGACGTGACCGCCTTCTGGAAGATCTCCAACGACCCGCAGCACCCCAACGTCGGCTTCGATGCGCGTATCGATACCCGCGCGCTGGCGCCCGGCCGGCATTGGCTGGGCCTGAACCTGTATGGACGCGATGGCAGTGTCGAGCGCTGGCAGGACCAGGCGTTCGTGGTCGCCGCGCGCCCCGCCGGCGAGGCTCAGGGCAAGCGATAACCGGCCAGGCGCAGCAGCTGCGCCACGGCGATCAGCGGCAGCCCGATCAACGCGGTCGGGTCGCGGTTGTCGATTGCATCGAACAGGGTGATGCCCAGGCCTTCGCACTTGAAGCTGCCGGCGCAGTCCAGCGGCTGCTCGGCGGCGACGTAGCGGGCAATCTCATCGGCGCCCAGCGTGCGGAAGCGGACCTCGGTCAGGTCGCAGGCCTGGTGGATCTCGCCATCGCGGATCAGGCAGATGGCTGTGTGGAAGGCCACCGACTGGCCGGACATCGCCGCCAGCTGGGCCTGCGCGGCGGCCACGGTGTCGGGTTTGCCCAGCGGGGCCCCGTTCAGTTCGGCGACCTGGTCCGAGCCCAGCGTCCAGCGGCCCGGATGCCGCGCGGCGACCTCGGCCGCCTTGGCCTGCGCCAGCCGTACCGCCAGCGCGCGCGGCGCCTCGCCGGGGGCGGGGGTCTCGTCCACGTCCGGGCGCGCGGTGTCCAGGGGCAGCCCGAGGCGCGCCAGCAGTTCGCGGCGGTAGCGGGAGGTGGAGGCAAGCAGGAGCGGGGTCATGCGACAATACCGGGCGCGGAAGGCCGGCAGTCTGGCTGCTCCAGGGCGGCCACTGCAACCTGACTGAAACCGGATTTGACAGCAGGCCGGGCGATCCTTAACATTCAGCGGCTTATGTCCGCGAACGTGCCCGAATTGCTGGATGCTTGGCGGATGGTCGCAGCGCGCAGGCGCTTCGACGGCCAGGTCGATCTGGCTGAATTGACCCGCCTGCAAGGCCTTGTTGCCGATACCGAAGGCCGGTGCACCTATGCACTGGAATTCGCGCACGACGACATCCTGCGGGTATCCTATGTTGAACTGACCATCGACACCGAGTTGCCGCTGATCTGTCAGCGCAGCCTGCAGCGCTTCCTGTTGCCGGTCTCGATGGTGCAGCGGCTCGGCCTGATCCGCAGCGAAGAGGATGAATCCTCGTTGCCGGAAGGGTATGAGCCGTGGCTGGTCCCCGAGGACGGCCAACTGCGTCCGCTGGAACTGGTCGAGGACGAACTCGTCCTGGCCGTCCCGGTGGTACCGCTGTCTCCCGATGGTGAGGCAGTGGATCGCGACTGGGCACCGACCGAAGAAGAAATCAGCAAGGCCAATCCGTTCGCGGCATTGGCGGCGTTGAAAAAACAATAGCAGCCGGTTGTCGTCGGCGGCTGCGGCGAAAGCGAAGACTGTGCTGGGCGCTGGCGTCCTGTGCGACGAAACGACGAAGCAAAACGAACCGAGTTTGGAGCAATCCCATGGCTGTGCAGAAATCCCGTGTTACCCCGTCCCGCCGCGGTATGCGCCGTGCGCATGACGCCCTGAGCGCCAAGCAGCTGTCGACCGACCCGACCACGGGCGAAGTGCATCTGCGTCACCACATCACCGCTGACGGTTTCTACCGTGGCAAGAAGGTGATCACGACCAAGTCGAACTCGGCCGTCGAAGAAGATTGATTCGTGAAGGCCGCTGCCCGGTCGGGCAGCGGCCTTTGCCCCATTCTTCCCGGTCGTCGCTGTTGACGATCGTGCTACAGGACATGCAATGAGCAAGCGGATCTACTCGAGGATCGCGGGCACTGGTAGCTATTTGCCCGAAAAAGTGTTGACCAACCAGGATCTGGAGAAAATGGTCGACACCAGCGATGAGTGGATCCAATCGCGCACCGGTATCCGGGAGCGGCACATCGCCGCGGACACGGAAACCACCAGCGACCTCGGCTATCACGCCGCGGTGCGTGCGCTGGAAGCGGCGGGTATCGACGCTTCGCAGCTGGACATGATCGTGGTGGGTACGACCACCCCGGATCTGATCTTCCCGTCCACCGCGTGCCTGATCCAGGCCAAGCTCGGTGCGACCGGTTGCCCCGCTTTCGACGTCAACGCGGCCTGTTCGGGCTTCGTGTTCGCGTTGAGCGTGGCCGATAAATTCATTCGCTCCGGTGACGCACGCCATGTGCTGGTCATCGGCGCGGAAACCCTGACCCGGATCGTCGACTGGACCGAGCGCACCACCTGCGTACTGTTCGGCGATGGCGCCGGCGCGGTCGTGCTCAAGGCCGACGAAGACACCGGCATCCTCAGCACCCACCTGCATTCGGATGGCAGCAAGAAAGAGCTGCTGTGGAATCCTGTCGGCGTGTCGGCCGGTTTCGGCGAGGGCGAGAACGCCCGCGGCGCGATCCTGATGAAGGGCAACGATGTGTTCAAGTACGCCGTCAAGGCGCTGGACTCGGTCGTGGACGAAACCCTGGATGCCAATGGCCTGACCAAGGCCGATCTGGACTGGCTGATCCCGCACCAGGCCAACCTGCGCATCATCGAAGCCACCGCCAAGCGGCTGGAGATGTCGATGGAGCAGGTGGTGGTGACCGTGGACAAGCATGGCAACACCTCGTCGGCCTCGGTGCCGATGGCGCTGGATGTGGCGATCCGCTCCGGTCGCGTCGAGCGCGGTCAGCTGCTGCTGCTGGAGGCCTTCGGTGGCGGCTTCACCTGGGGTTCGGCACTGCTGCGCTATTGATAGCGCACGTTACGACAACGTGATGCAGTCGTTACGGCCCCATTCGGGGCCGTAAGCATTTCAGGAGATCCGTCATGGTTGAGCCCATCGTCATTGAAGGGCAACGCGCCTGGCTGAAGCAGTACGGCGAAGGAAGTCGGGTGGTGGCCTTGGGCCTGCTCAATTTCATCGCGCGGCGGTTCCAGTTGGACGCGCTGCGTCCGCCGCCGCACCGGGGAGGCGATGCCGCCCGTGAAACCGAAGCCCGCCGCCTGGCCGAGCTGAAGGACCAGGGAGTGAATGTGCCGCCGGTGATCGGCAGTGGCCATGCCGCGCTGGTGCTGGGCGACAACGGCAGCTCGTTCAATACCTGCCTGCGCCAGGCCGACGACGCCGGCCGCGATCGGCTGGTTTCGGCCGCGATGCAGGCGATCGCGTCGGCACATCGCAACGGCGCCTATTTCGGCCAGCCGTTGCCGCGCAACCTGACCTGGGACGGACAGCAGGTGGGCTTCATCGATTTCGAGGAGGACCCGCTGGAAGTGATGGACCTGGCCCAGGCCCAGGCGCGCGACTGGCTGATGTTCGGCTATGGCGTGGCCAAGTACTACGAGGACCGCCCGCAGCGGCTGCAGCAGCTGATGGCCGATGCAATGGACGGTGCCGAGGCACCGGTCCTGGCGCACGCGCACGAAGTCTCCGGCCGCCTGCGCGGTCTGGCCCGCGCCAGCCTGAAAATGGGCCGCTCGGCCCGCGCCCTGGCCCATGCGATCCTGATCGTGCACGGCGCCACCACCCTGGGCGTGCTGATGCTGGCGGTGATCTGTTTCGACTTCTTCTCCGACGGCGACCTGGACATTCTGCAGTTGCTGGTGTGATCGAAAGCGCTGGTTGAAGTACGTCCCTGTAGGCTCCATCGCCGCATCCATGCGGCGAAGGGGCCCGTGAACCCACGCACGCCGCACCGCCGACAGTTGGCCGGCGCGCATGGGCAATCCACGTCACCGCATACAGCGTTCGCTGTGCCACGCCAGCCCGCTGCACCCGCTTCTGCCCGTTCCATGCGCACCGACGCACCGTGCGGGGACCGGGGCGGGTGGGGGTGTGGGACCGTAGAAAACATGGATGTTTTCTACGAGCCTACAGGGACGTATTCACGGCGTGTCCCGCACCCCCACTCGTCGCGGTCCTCATCAGGGACCGTGCAGCCTAGGTGCTGTTGCCGTTCGCTTGAAGGGGCTGTACGCGCCGCGCCCAGCCCCCCTCAATACGCGTCAGTACAGACGGAGGGCGGTGTTCGCCCTTATCATTTGCCGTTCGATTTTTGCAGGCGGATGACCGCGTGACCGATTCCAATCTCGCTTTCGTGTTCCCAGGCCAGGGCTCGCAGTCCGTGGGCATGCTCGCCGAACTGGCCGAACTGCACCCCCAGGTGCGTGAGGCCTTCAGCGAAGCGTCCGACGGTGCCGGCGTGGACCTGTGGGCGCTCTCGCAGGGCGGTCCCGAGGAAATGCTCAACCGCACCGAGTACACCCAGCCGGCGCTGCTGGCCGCCAGCATTGGCGTGTGGCGTGTCTGGAATGCCGTGGGCGGTGCCCAGCCGGCGGTCCTGGCCGGCCACAGCCTGGGCGAGTACACCGCCCTGGTCGCGGCGGGCGCCCTGTCGCTGCGCGATGGCGCCCATCTGGTGCGCCTGCGCGGCCAGCTCATGCAGGATGCCGCGCCCACCGGCGTCGGCGCGATGGCTGCCGTGCTTGGTGCCGAGGATGCGCTGGTGCTGGAGGTCTGCGAGCAGGCCGCCGGCAGCCAGGTCGTGGTTCCGGCCAACTACAATTCGCCCGGCCAGATCGTGATCGGCGGCGATGCGGCCGCGGTCGACCGCGCGCTGGCGCTGCTGGCCGACAAGGGCGTGCGCAAGGCGGTCAAACTGGCCGTCAGCGTCCCCTCGCACACCCCGCTGATGCGCGAAGCCGCCAACCGCCTGGCCGAAACGATGGCCGGCCTGGACTGGCACGCCCCGGCGCTGCCGGTGGTGCAGAACGTGGATGCCCGCATCCATGACGGCATTGATGCGATCCGCCAGGCGCTGGTCCAGCAGCTGTACCTGCCGGTGCAATGGACCGGTTGCGTGCAGGCGCTGGCCGCCCGTGGCGTTGTCCGTGTGGCCGAGTGTGGCCCGGGCAAGGTCCTGAGCGGATTGATCAAGCGCATCGACAAAACGCTGGACGCGCGCACACTGTCCACGCCCGCTGATTTTGAAGCTGCCCGCGAGACCTGGGCTGCCTGATTTTTCGACTGCCTCCGCAACGGCATGGCCCTGTGCCTGCGCTGCTGACCGGTCCCGTCCGAGGAAACACAGATGAGCAAGCCCCTTCAGGGTGAAATCGCACTGGTGACCGGCGCCAGCCGTGGCATCGGCGCGGCGATCGCCGCCGTACTGGCCGCGCAGGGCGCGACCGTGATCGGCACCGCCACCACCGACGCCGGTGCCGCCGCCATCGGCGAGCGCCTGGCCGCCGTGGGCGGCCACGGCCGCGCGTTGAACGTCACCGACGCGGCCGCGCTGGACGCCGTGCTGGACGGCATCGCCAAGGAATTCGGTGCGATCACCATCCTGGTCAACAATGCCGGCATCACCCGCGACAACCTGCTGCTGCGCATGAAGGACGAGGACTGGCAGGCCATCCTCGACACCAACCTCACCAGCGTGTTCCGCACCTCCAAGGCTGTCATCCGCGGCATGATGAAGGCGCGCAAGGGGCGCATCATCAACATCGCCTCGGTGATCGGCGTGACCGGCAACGCCGGCCAGGCCAATTACGCGGCGGCCAAGGCCGGCATCATTGCCTTCTCCAAGTCGCTGGCCAAGGAAATCGGTTCGCGCGGCATCACCGTCAACGTCGTGGCGCCGGGCTTCATCGATACCGACATGACCAAGGCCCTGCCGGAAGAGCAGCGCACCGGTCTGGTCAAGTCGATCGCCCTGGAGCGCCTCGGCGAACCGTCCGACATCGCCAATGCGGTGGCGTTCCTGGCCGGTCCCTCGGCCAGCTACATCACCGGCGAAACCCTCCATGTGAACGGCGGCATGTACATGCCGTAAGCATGTGGCGCAGGGATCGCGCCGCAAGTGGTTGATCTGAAAGATGTTTTGCAGCGATGCAAGGCGTCGCTGGTTTCCACTACACTATCCCACGGTCATCCCTCACCGGATGGCGTCATTTTTGAACCACTACTCCATCTGGAGCGATATCCAATGAGCACCATCGAAGAACGCGTCAAGAAAATCGTCGTCGAACAGCTTGGCGTCAAGGAAGAAGAAGTCACCAACAGCGCATCGTTCGTCGATGACCTGGGCGCTGACTCGCTGGACACCGTTGAACTGGTGATGGCGCTGGAAGAAGAGTTCGAGTGCGAGATCCCGGACGAAGAAGCCGAAAAGATCAGCACCGTCCAGGCTGCGATCGACTACATCAACGCCCACGTCAAGGCTTGATGTCAGGCGGCTTGCGCGCGGCCGTGGCAATCGCCGCGACCGCGTGCGGCAAACTCATGGGGCCGCACATGCGGCCCTGTGCATTTGAGCGTTGTACCGCGTCATACCCGCAACACCCGGGTCAGGAGAATCTGCAATGAAGCGTCGCGTCGTCGTTACCGGCATGGGCATGGTCTCGCCGTTGGGCAATGATATGGCCACCAGTTGGAAGGGCATCACCGAAGGCCGTTCCGGCATCGGTCCGCTGACCAACGTTTCGCAGTCCTACCTGGACCGTTTCACCACCAAGATCGCAGGTGAGGTCAGGGACTTCGACATCACCGCCGACAACGAACAGTTCGGTAAATTCCGGGTCAGCGGCAAGGATGCCAAGAAGATGGACCCGTTCATCCATTACGGCCTCGGTGCCTCGTTCATGGCCCTGCACGATGCGGGCCTGGAGATCACCGACGCCAATGCCGAGCGCGTGGGCGCCATCGTCGGCGCGGGCATCGGCGGTCTGCTGGGCATTGAGGAACAGACCATCGAGTTCCACGAGGGCAAGAAAATCTCGCCCTTCTACGTGCCCAAGACCATCATCAACATGCTGCCGGGCCAGCTCAGCATCATCACCGGCCTGAAGGGTCCGTCGTTCTCGGCGGTGTCGGCCTGCGCCACCTCCAACCACTCCATCGGCACCGCCATGCGCATGATCCAGTACGGCGATGCGGACGTGATGGTGGTGGGCGGCGCCGAGCGCGGCTCCTCGCCGACCGCCCTGGGCGGCTTCTGCGCGATGAAGGCCATGAGCACCCGCAACGACGCGCCGGCTGAAGCCTCGCGACCGTGGGACAAGGACCGCGACGGCTTCGTGCTGGGCGACGGTGCCGGGATTCTGATCCTGGAAGAGTACGAACACGCCAAGGCGCGTGGCGCGCGCATCTATGCCGAGCTGGCCGGCTTCGGCGCGAGTTCCGATGCGTACCACATGACCGCGCCGAGCGAAAACGGCGAAGGCGCTGCGCGCTGCATGACGATGGCCCTCAAGGACGCCGGTGTGACCCCGGACCAGGTCGGCTACCTCAACGCGCACGGCACCTCGACCCCGCTGGGTGACCTCGGCGAAACGATGGCCATGAAGACCGCCTTCGGCGACCACGCGTACAGGATGATGGTCAGTTCGACCAAGTCGATGACCGGCCACCTGCTTGGTGCCGCCGGCGGCGTCGAGGCGATCTTCTCGGTGCTGGCGCTGCGCGACAACATCATTCCGCCGACCATCAACCTGCAGCAGCCGGGCGAAGGCTGCGACCTGGATTACGTGCCCAACGTGGCGCGCCAGCAGAAGGTGGATGTGGTCATGTCCAACGGCTTCGGCTTTGGCGGTACCAACGGCACGCTGGTGTTCAAGCGCGTCTGATCCGCGCACCGTCGTACCCCGCACCCGGGCCGCCATCATGGCGGCCTTGGTGTATCTGGCCCCCGCGCTCCTTTCCGGTTCCCTGCCATGCTCCAGATCCAGCCGTTGCCCGCCACCACCGATCTGCTCGCGCTGCAGCGCGTGGACCCCTCGCGCTATCCGCTGCTGATGGAGTCCACCGCCTCGGGCACCGCCCAAGGGCGCTGGGACCTGCTGCTGATGGCCAACGGCCAGGCGCTGGCGCTGCACGCCGACGGCGTGGTCCGCGACGCTGACGGCACCGCCCACGCCGGCAGCTTTCTCGAGGCGCTGGATGCGCACTGGGCGGCCCTGCGCCTGCCCCGCGAGGAGACCATGCTGCCGTTCCGCGGCGGCTGGGCGCTGATGCTGGACTATGAACTGGCCGGGCAGATCGAAACCGTGCTGCAGGTGCCCGCGCGCGCCGACGGCCTGCCCTCCGCACTGGCCCTGCGCTGCCCGGCCGCCGTGCTGCACGACCGCGTTCTCGGCCAGTACCACGCCATCTGCGAAACCGACCACGCCGGGCTGCTGCCGACCCTGCTGGCCGATGTGCAGGCATCCACCACGCTGGCACCGCTGCCGGCCTGGCAGCCGCCGGCCGACGTGACGGAAGACGCCCCGCAGCGCTTCACCGACGGTGTTGGCACCGTCATCGACTACCTGCGCGCCGGCGATGTGTTCCAGGTCAACCTGTCGCGCCGCTGGGCAGCGCAGTTCGCCCAGCCGCTGTCGCCGCAGGCCCTGTATGCCCAGTTGCGGGTGGCCAATCCGGCCCCGTTCGCCGGCCTGTTCATGGCGCAGGGCAGGGCAGTGGTCAGCTCCTCCCCCGAGCGCCTGGTCTCGGTGCATGGCGATGACGTGCAGACCCGTCCGATCGCCGGCACGCGCCCGCGCTTCGCCGGCGACGACGATGCCGCGCGCATCCAGGAGCTGGTGGGCCATCCCAAGGAGCGTGCCGAGCACGTCATGCTGATCGACCTGGAACGCAACGACCTGGGGCGCATCTGCACGCCCGGCAGCGTCGAGGTCGACGAGCTGATGACGGTGGAAAGCTACGCCCACGTGCATCACATCGTCAGCAACGTGCGTGGTCGCCTGCGCCAGGATGTCAGCCCCGGCGCGGTGATCGCCGCCACGTTCCCCGGCGGCACCATCACCGGCTGCCCCAAGGTGCGCTGCATGCAGATCATTGCCGAGCTGGAGCAGACCGCACGCGGCGCCTACACCGGCGCGTTCGGCTGGCTGAACCGTGATGGCGACCTGGACCTGAACATCCTGATCCGCACCGCCGAAGTGGCCGCCGACACGGCGGTGTTCCGCACCGGTGCCGGCATCGTGGTCGATTCGGACCCGGTCAAGGAACTGGACGAAACCCGTGCCAAGGCGCGTGGCCTGCTGCGTGCGCTGGGGCGGCAGGACTGAGCCACGGTATGCTGTCCGACGGGGTGCCGGCCGCTGGCCGGTGCCGCGCACTGAATAACGACACGAGGTGAACATGGCGGGTGCGAAACGGGGATGTCTGGCCGTGCTGGCGGTGCTGCTGCTGGGCGGCCTGGTGCTGGCGGCAGTGGGTGCCTGGTTCTGGCACGACCAGAGCCGCTTTGCCGACGCGCCGATCACCCCCGACCAGTCCAGCGTGGTGATCGCCTCCGGCGATGGCCTGAATACGGTGCTGGGCAAGCTGCGTGCTGCCGGTGTGGACGAAGGCAGCGATACCCAGTGGACACTGCTGGCACGCCAGCTCGATGCCGCCGGCAAGCTCAAGGTGGGCGAGTACGCGCTCGACGCCGGCCTCACCCCGCGCGAACTGCTCATCCGCATGCGTCAGGGCCGCGTGCTTCAGCACCGGCTGACCATCGTCGAAGGCTGGAACATCCGCCAGGTGCGCGCCGCGCTCAAGCGTGCCGATCCGCTGCGCCACACCACCGATGACATGGACGACGCCGCGCTGATGAAGGCGCTGGGCTTCCCGGGCGAACACCCCGAAGGCCGCTTCCTGCCGGAGACCTACGTCTACCAGCGTGGCGACAGCGACCTGGACGTGCTCAAGCGCGCCCATGCCGCAATGGAGAAGGCGCTGACCGCCGCGTGGGACAGCCGCGCCGACGATCTGCCGCTGAATTCACCGTATGAGCTGCTGATCCTCGCCTCGATCATCGAGAAGGAAACCGCGCTGCCCAGCGAGCGCCCCCAGATCGCCGGCGTGTTCGTGCGCCGCCTGAAGATCGGCATGCGCCTGCAGACCGATCCGACGGTGATCTACGGCATCGGCAGCCGCTACGACGGCAACATCCGCAAGCGCGACCTGACCACCGACACGCCGTACAACACCTACACCCGCGCCGGCCTCACCCCGACCCCGATCGCCATGCCCGGCCGCGACGCCCTGCATGCGGCCGCGCAGCCGGCCGCCGGCGACGCGCTGTATTTCGTGGCGGTTGGCGACGGCAGCGGCGCGCATGTGTTCTCGGCCAACTACACCGACCACAACGCCGCGGTCGCGCGTTACCTGCAGCAGCTGCGCCAGCAGCGCAGCCCGGCGGCAACGCAATGACGGTTTCGCTGCTGCGCCACCCGCGCCTGATCAGCCTTGAAGGCGGCGAGGGCGCGGGCAAGACCACGGCCATCAACGCCCTGCGCGATGCGTTGCACGCGCGGGGCCACGAGGTGCTGCTGACCCGCGAGCCCGGCGGCACGCCGCTGGCCGAGCGCATCCGCGCGCTGGTGCTCACCCCCGATGCGGAGATCGCCGCCGAGCCGCTGTCGGCCGAAGCCGAGCTGCTGCTGGTGTTCGCCGCGCGCGCCCAGCATGTGCGCGAGGTGATCCAGCCAGCCCTGCAACGCGGCGCCTACGTCATCAGCGACCGTTTCACTGATTCCAGCTACGCCTACCAGGGCGGCGGACGCGGCCTCGATGCGGCCTGGATTGCCGACCTCGAGCGCCGCGCCGTTGGCCTGCTGCCGGGATTGACCCTGCTGCTGGATGTGGACGTGGCCGTGGGCCGCGCCCGCGCCAATGGCCGCGATCTGTGGCCGGACCGCATCGAGAGCGAGCAGGACGATTTCTTCCAGCGGGTGCGCGCGGTATTCCGCCAGCGCGCCAGCGATGACGCCGCGCGTTTCCGCCTGATCGACGCCGGCCAGGACCAGGCCGGCGTGGCGCGGTCGGTGGTGGCCGCGGTGGACGCGTGGCTGGCACAGGAGCCTGCCCATGACTGACACGTTCTCACCCTGGCAGCAGCGCGCCTACGACCAGACTGTGGCCGCGCTGGATGCCGGCCGCCTGGGCCACGGCCTGCTCATCTGCGGCCCGGCCGGGCTGGGCAAGCGCGCGGTGGCGCTGCGCCTGGCCGAACATGTGCTCGGGCGTGGCGAACCGGCGGCGGCCAAGCGCAGCGCGCAGCTGATTGCCGCCGGTACCCACCCGGACCTGCAACTGATCTCGTTCATTCCCAACAAGTCCGGCGACAAGCTGCGCACCGAGATCGTGATCGAGCAGGTGCGCGAGATCTCGCAGAAGCTGGCGCTCACCCCGCAGTACGGCATTGCCCAGGTCGTGATCGTCGATCCGGCCGATGCGATCAATCGCGCCGCCTGCAACGCGCTGCTCAAGACCCTCGAAGAGCCGCAGCCCGGCCGTTACCTGTGGCTGATCAGCAGCGACCCGGCGCGCCTGCCGGCGACCGTGCGCAGCCGCTGCCAGCGGCTGGAGTTCAAGCTGCCGCCGCGCGAGGAAGCACTGGCGTGGCTGCAGGCGCAGGGCCACAGCGACGCCAGTGCGCGCGAAGCCCTCGACGCCGCGCGCGGTCATCCCGGCCTGGCCGATGACTGGCTGCGCGAAGATGGCCTGGCGCTGCGCCGCCAGGTGGCCACCGATCTGGAATCGCTGGTGGCCGGCCGCGCCGGCGCGGTGGAACTGGCCCAGCGCTGGACCGGCGACGAGCACGGCGCGCTGCGCCTGCGCCATGCCGCCGACCTCGCGCTGGCCCAGGCGGCGGGCGGCGGCTTGACCGATCCGGACCGATTGCACAAGCTGGCGTCGTGGTTCGACGCCGCCAACCGAACCCGCGACCTGCTGCGCACCACCGTGCGCGCCGATCTGGCGGTGGTGGAATTGTTGTTGGCCTGGAACAAGGTCAACGAGCGGCACCCAAGGGGAACTAGAGCATGAGCGCCACCAACGCCCGCCAGGGCATCCTGTCCCTGGCCGTGAAGGACAAGGCCGCGCTGTACAGCGCATACATGCCGTTCGTGAAGAACGGCGGCATCTTCGTGCCCACGCCCAAGCGTTACTTCCTCGGCGACGAGGTGTTCCTGCTGCTGACCCTGCCGGACTCCAGCGAGCGCCTGCCGGTGGCCGGCAAGGTGATCTGGGTGACCCCGGCCGGTGCGCAGGGCAACCGCGCCGCCGGCATCGGCGTACAGCTCGCCGAAGGCACCGAAGGCGAGGCCGTACGGCACAAGATCGAGACGCTGCTGGCCGGCATCATCACCTCGGACAAGCCCACGCACACGATGTGAAGAAATTTCAGGAAAACCGTTGACGTGAAAATTTGCCGCCCTATAATGAGCGGCTCAGCAGCATCGGGCGGTTAGCTCAGCGGTAGAGCATTGCCTTCACACGGCAAGGGTCACAAGTTCGAACCTTGTACCGCCCACCACATAAGGCCCTGATTTTTAAGGGTTAACGAAAAAGCCGGCCTTGAGCCGGCTTTTTCGTAACTGCATGGTAACTGCACGGCTGCGTTGCCGCGTAACGCACGTCAGTGCGGTTTCGCTCGAGTGAGATTCGGTCAGTTTCGTCACTCATCTCGTTCCTTGTTAGCCGCTTAGAGGCAGCGCCCTTGGATGATCTAAGGTCCGCAGCACTCATCTGTTGCGGATAGCAAACGCTCCCTCTGTCATTGGTAAGAATGTTGCAAAAACGGGATTAGTTGACTGTCGGCGCCCTTATCGTTCTAATTGTGGTGCCAATTGCGGCGAGCTGAGTGAACTAAGATGAATTTCAAGGCTGACGATCAGGTGCAGTTGGACGGTGGTCCGGCTATGCGCATTGCTGAGATCACTGACGGAGAAGCAAGGTGCTACTGGGTTGATAAAGCGGGTACGCCTCGTGAAGCGACCTACCCCTTGACGGTACTGAGGAAGTACTCGCCTCCGTTCGCGATCTACACCGTCTAGCATCGTGTGCATGGGCTCGCATCCGCGATGACACCGGATGCGGGCTTGCAGGTTCCGCTAGCGGTCTGCCAAGGGATTGCGTTTGATGTAAATCAGCAGTTCGCGGTTGCGGTACGCGATGTTCTGGATGCTGACGATGTTCCAGTTCTCGCCGCGCGCCACAATGCGGTCGCTGGCCTTGATGCCGTCTCGCCAGCGCATGGTGATCTTGGCCTGGGACTCGCTGACCGTCTGCGCCGCGGCGAAGAACTCTCGGCCCAGTAGCGGCTCGAAGCGCACGTAGGCCTCGGCATAGGTCGTCCAGGTGTAGATGGGACTACCTAAGGGATCTTGCACGTAGGTGGAGCGCTGGAGCTGGATGCGGGTGCTCAGCTCTTGGGCGGCGTAGGTCATATGAAGCGAAGTCCTCGGGATTGGTAGGGGTCGGGCGCGGGCGGCTGCACCGTCTGCGCTGCGCCAAGGGCCATCGCCAGCGCCACCATGCCGTCGATGCGTCCGGTGGCGCGCCCCTTGTCCAGCTTTCGGTTGCCGGCCGGATCGCGGACGGTCATCGCGTTGGCGGCGCAAAGCTGCAAGACGGGGTGCATGCCGTGGGCCAGCCGGCTGTTGAGTAGCTCCGCCTCCAGGGTGTCCAGGGCGGGGGCCATATCCTTGAAGCCCTGCCCGAACGGCACCAGCGGTAGCTGGATGCCCAGCCGGTCCAGCTCGCCTTTCATCACGTCCATGCGCCAGCGGTCGAAGGCGATGGCCTCCACGCCCAGGTCGGAGAGCAGATCGGCAATGTCGGTGGCTACGTGCGCGTAGTCCACGGATGCGCCTGGCGTGGTGCGCAGCAGCCCCTGCCTGGCCCACACGTCATACGGGGCGCGGTCGCGGCGCACGCGCTCGCCCAAGCCCACCTGCGGCGTCCAGAAGTAGGGTTGCACCTGCCATACCCCCTCCACCTGGCCCACCAGCACCAGCGCCGTGAGGTCGTTGCGGGCGGACAGGTCCAGGCCACCGAACACGGGGCCGTCGAACGGAAGCGGCTCCGCGCCGTTGGCCTTCCACACGCCCGGCGAAACGAACGGGGCATCGGTGGTCACGCGCTGATTGAGCAGCAGATTGCGCGCAGTGTTCTCCATGCTGGGCATGCGCGCGGCCTGTTTCATCTGCTCGGTCAGGTCTGTCCGGCTGCGGAACAGACCTAAGGCCGGGTTTGCAGCGGTCCACGCCTCCTCATCGTCCAGCGCGCAGCCTTCGGGAGCGGCGTAGAGGTGGCAGACGATGCACGGATCATTCGACGCTTGCGCATCGTCCAGCCACACGCTGAGCAGGTCGGCGTCAGTGGCGGCCTGCGTGGAGATGACCAGCAGCAGCGGCTCGGCGTGCGCGCCCTGGCTGGTCACGATGGCATCCACGAAATCGGACTGCGGCCCGCGCACCTGGCCAACCTCATCGAGGATCGCCAGCACCGGGGAGAGACCGTGCGCCGTCTTGCCATCGGCGGCCATCGCCTTGAACTCGGTGTTCATGGGCAGGCCGAGCAGTCGCTTGCCCGATGGAACGATGCGCACCAGCTTGGACAGGGTGGGGGAGAGCTGCACCATTTTGGCCGCGAGGTTGAACACCAGGGCGGCCTGGTCACGGCTCATCGCTCCCGACACCAGCTGCGCGTTGAGTTTGGCCTCTGGCCCCACCAGGTGGGCCAGCAGCAGGCCGGCGATTAGGCCGGTCTTGCCGTTCTTGCGTGCGATCGACAGATAGGCGCGGCGCGTGCCGGAGGGGTTGTCGTAGGTGGCGCGGATGAACTCCTTCTGGAAGTCGGCCAGCACCATCGGGCGGCCCACCTGCGCGCCGTCGGGCGTAAGGCAGTACCGCTCGATGAACTCGATAACGCGGCCGGCGCGACTCACTTCACCACCCGCAGCATCGGGATCAGCGGATCGGCCTCCTGCTCGGCGTCGCGTTCCAGTGCCAGGGCGTTGCCGGCATCACGGCTGCGGCCCTCGGTGGCCTCGGGATGGACGTGCAGCAGCCTCGACAGGGCTATGGCTCGGCGGCCTGCTGTATCCACCAGACGGTGCGCCGCATGCGGCTTGCCGTCCTCCCGCACGTCGCCCTGCAGGCGGATCACAGCGCGCAGGCGGGCCATGTCGTCGTGGAGCATTGCCAGCTCTGCGGCGTTGGCCAAGTCCAGGTCGTTCCAGCGGCTGCGCGGGCGGTTGCGCATGATGGCTTGCCAGTACGGCATGGCCGACTTGGGGATTGCGATGTGGGGCGGCGGATCCAGCGCTCCAAGCGCCGCATTCTGCGCCGCTTGCACGGCGGCAGTGTTGCTATCGGAGCGTTGCTTTCGCTTCTTCATTGCTGGGCGTTCCAGTGGTACGCGTAATCTTTGGACTTATCGATAATTCGAAGGGGGATGGACGGTCTTGGACGGCTGATCCCCCAGCGATTTTTGTTTCACGCTTTGGCGTTCCACGGGTGGCGTGGGTCCATCGGCCAGCCCTCCGCGTCGCATCCGATCACCACCGGCTTGCCTGCCCGCTCACGGGCCGTCTTGTGGGAGTGGCACGCGTGGCAGAGGCCTTGCAGGTTCACCCGCCTGTTATCGCTGGGATCGCCGCTGATGTGGTCCACGTCCGTGGCAGGCTCACTGCACGTGCGGCACAACGGTTCCTCGGCCAGGATGCGGGCGCGCAGCTTCCTCCAGCGTGTGCTGTTGAGCGGGATGGCACGGCGCGGGTCGGCATCGCGTCCGGTCGGATTGGCCTTCTTCTTGGCGGCCTCCAACGGCGTCGGTGCATGCGTTACGCCGCGTGCTGCCATCGGGTCGAAGGTGGCTACCTTGCGTGCCTTGCTGGGGTTGTGCACGCGCACGCCAGGCAGACGCGGGAACGGGTTGTGGACGGGTGGGCGCTTAGGCATTGGTGGGGTCCTCAGGTGGGGTCGGGGCTTGGGGCAGGGCGGGTAGGTTCTCCAGCCGACGCACCTCATCGACCGTCATCCATTTGGCGGTCAGAGCCTTGCCGTAGAAGTCAGCGCGTGCCTCGGGGTTGCCGCGCAACAACCCTTCCACGCTGTGTTCGGCGAGGTAGCGCTTGCGGCCCGTAGGTCCGAGTAGCTGCCGGCTAATCTCGGCCTCCCACATGGCCAGCCAACGCTGCAAGCTGTAGCGCACGAACTGGCTACCCAGCTCAGCGGTGTTGCTGTAGCTGGCGTGGCTTAGGTCCTGCAGCATGGTGGGCGGAACGCGGAACAGGCGCGCCACCTCCACCACGGTGAACTGCTGAGCCGCGATCCACTGTGCATCCTCCAGGCTCATTGCCAGCTGCTGATAGGTGAGGCCGTTCTCCAGCACGGCGGTCTTGCCGATGTTCTCGGTGCCGGAGAATTGGGAGCGCCAGGAATCGCCGATGCGCGCAGCGCTGTTGTCGTCCAGGACGTTCGGCGTTTGCAGCACGCCAGAGAGCCGTGCGCCGTTGCGGAACGTGGACGCTCCGTGGTCGCGCAGGCTGAGGCCCAGGCCCAGCGTGTCGCGCGCGATGGCAATGCGGGACTTGCCCATGATGCTGCCCGGCTCGGTGCGGTCGGCCAAGTGGAACACCTCATCGTCCAGCAGCCGCACTATTGCGCCGTTGTCCTCGGCGTATTCGTAGCGGTAGCGGCCTGAGGGCAGCTTCACCACGGTGACAGCGCGCGGATTAATCGGGTGCAGCCCCAGCAGGTTGCCAGTGCCGTCGTACTCGATGCGTGCGTAGGCGTTGCCGTGCAATAGCACCGCTGCTGTCATTGCCTCACGGAACGACAAGCCGGACTGATGGGCGTTGGGTTGGCGCAGCGCGCGGGCGAGCGGGTGATCATCAGCACGCGCGCGGTCGCCATCGGCTTTTCGCTCGTAGACATGCAGCGGCAGGCATGCGGTGGATTCAGCCAGCGTCTGCACTGCGGCGAACACGGCAGCGATGGTCTCTGCGGCCTTGGCGTCCACGAACTGCCCCGACGCGCTGACCGCGCCGCCGTTGACCAGGTGGCCCCAGCTGGGATCAGTCGATGCGTCACGCTTCTCTGCGCGCTTGAACGGCCACAGCCTCATCGGCAGGTCTCCAGCCAGCAGCGCAGCAGGCCAAGGCGGTCACGGTCGCCCGGCTGACGGCTGCGCAGCGATACGGTGGTGGTGGGATAGGCCGCATGCGCCTGCACGATGCTGATTTCGTGCAGCTCCACCTCGTGCAAGGTGCGCAGCTCGCCGGCCCAGCTGTCGCGCTTGGCGACAAAGCCCATCGAGACGCCGCCCAGGTCACCCCGTACGGCCAGCGCGCGCAGGTCGTTGCCGGTGGTGGTCTCGGGCAGGGCGATGCGGTACTCCAGCCCTTGGGCGCTCTCTCGCAGCTCCAGCGTGCCGCTACGGGTGCGGCCCAGCACCCGGCCCACGTCATGGTCCACCAGCGCGAGAATGTCGCGGTTCTCGGCCAGAGTGCGCGTGAACGCACCTGGCGCGATCACCTCACGGAAGTCGGCTACCCGTGTCTCAGAACCGAACGGGGCCGCCAACCCGATCAGCTGGCGGCCCTCCACGGTTGCACCGGCAGCGAAGCGGCGCTCCACGTTCATCCTCAGCCCCCGGTCGCCGGCTTGGCCACCACGAACGCCTTGGGATGACGCGCCACCAGGTCACAGGTCATCATCGCGCGGATCAGTACGTTGCCGCGGCGGAATGCCTCGCCCTCATACGGGTTCACCAGCAGGTCCAGCACGCCCCAGGTGCCCAGGATCAGCTGCGTCCAGTCGCCCAGGATTGCGGTGTCGGCCGGCGCGGCGTTGGACGTGGCGGCGGCAATCTCGCCGATGCGGGTGGCGGTGGCGATGTACTCGCTACCGGCAGTGGCGGCCTTGAGCTTCCCACGTAGCGAGCGCATGACGCTCGGTTTGGTGTACCAGTAGTTCGGAGCGACGTTCACGTCCTCCAGCAGGCCTTCCACGGCCAGCACTTCCTCCCAGGTAGTGGGAACCGTGGTGATCTGCACGCCGGCCGTGTTGATGATGCCCAGCGGAGCCTTGACGCCATCGCCGGTGATAATGGCCTTGTCTACCTCTGCACCGACAGCGAACGCCAGGTCATCGCGCAGCAGTTGCTCGATGCTCGGATTGGACTGCTGCGCCAGCTGGCGGGACCACGAAGTGATCGCACCGACGTGACGCGGCTTGAGGCTGACCGAATCGAAGTCCATCACCGATTCCGGCAGCGCCTCGTTCTCGCCAACCCAGCCTGCCGACAGGCCCGCAGCGAACTTCGGGATTTCCACGTTGCCGGTCAGGCTGGACAGCACACGCACGCCCATCTGGCGCACCACCAGCGAATCACGCAGCGGGCCGATGTACTGGTCACCACGGTGATCGGTCGGGATCAGCTCGCCGGCAGTGGTCGTCAGGTTAGGTGCGCGGCGCTCCAGCAGCGACAGCGGCACCAGCACGCCCTGCGCCTTCATGCCGGTGCGGCGCTCGGCCTCGGCGTGATACTCAGCCTCTGCGCCCGTCAGTGCGCGCCCGTCGATCTTGGCCTGCACCACGGTCAGCAGCGAGACGCGCTTCTCCAGCTCGGGCAGCGTGTCGCTGCCGCCACTGACCACGGTGCCGGTGCTGCGGCGCTCGGCGTCGTCCAGGAACTGCTGGCGCTGCTCCTGGTGTTCCAGGTCGGTGATTGCGGCCTTGATCGTGTCGAAGGTGGCCGATTCCTCGGCAGTGAGCTGGCGGTTCTCGCGTTGTGCGGTTTCCACCAGCGCGCGGGCCTCGGCTACTTTTGCAGCGCGCGCCTCACGTAGGGCTTTCAGGGTCATGCGGTTCTCCGGAGATTGATGATTCCGGATAACCATTTACCTGCATGGATTCAGTCGTGCAAACAACCGCGCAGTGAGGATTCAACGGGATTCAATAGCGTAAATTGTCACGTACTGCCAACGCCGATTTGCGCAGCTTCTCGAGGTGGTGGATGGGGTGCACCAGGTGCAGCGGGCGCATGGGGTGAGCCCCGTGCAGCCCTGCGCGCCGTGCTGCATTCCTTCCCCATGCGTTGCGCTGCAGGGCCTGTCACTGTGACTGGTGCTGTGACGGGTAACGGTTTTGGCGTTACCGAGCGCTTTCGCACTGGTGTGTACTCGCCTTGATCTCCCTTGATATCTACACTTACTCCCTTTGAACTCCATTGAGTTCCCTTGATAAATCCTTGATACCCTTTGATATCAACATTTGGCCGCCAGTCCGCTGAAATCGCCCTCGGCGATTCGGTTGTAGAGTGCTTCGTACCTCGCGCAGCTTTCTACATGCTGGCCGTACCAAGCCGCCGTCTTCGTCGTCTTGGGGCGGTATCTCAGCCGCAGGATGCCTACTACTGTTGCTTTGGTCATATGCTCAGGGATGGGTAGCACGAAGTCGAATCGCTGCGCCTCGTAGCTAAATCCTCCAGGCAGTGAGTCGGCTAAGGCTACGGCGGCATCGGCAGTTCGCTGAGACAGATCATCGCCCGCAAGTTGATGAATCAGCTCGGACTCCTGATCGTCGCTCTCCACCAAGTATGTCGCCCGCTCAAGGAGCCCCATACGCTCCATTGAGCGGAGAAATGTCCATACAGGATGCTGTGAGTCATCCTCCACCTTGGCGTATTGGAATCGCTTTAATGGCCCGCTAAAGCTGCAGTGATCCTCGCGCTTGCTTCTAGAGAAGCCAATGATCTCAAAAGGGCCTCGTCCACAAATGCGCTCGCGCACGTCGTATGGTGCTCGGAACAAGCTCCTGGATATTCCGCCGTCTCCTACCAGATCCTGAGCTGCGTAAAGCTCAACAAGTGTTTCCAGATGCTCAACACTCTGGCCTTCCCGGAGCTTGCGCAATGGCGGCACTTCGCTCGCTGCGCCCGTCACAAACTCGTTGGGAAGCCATATCAGATCTTCCAGGGCATCTGGTTTGGAAAGCTTATAGCGGGGGCGCTTCCCAGCTTGTTCCTTCGCTACGAGCTGCGCCTCGCACAGCGCTGCAATAACATCATTGCCGCGCCGCCATGCAAGTCCCGTGTACTTGAAAGCGGATTCTGCGCTCCAAGACGTTGTGCAATTGTCCCTGCCAGTACCCCGTGCCATCACAAGAAGCGTAACGGCATGATTCAGGCCGAGTGAGCAAGCCTTGGTCCATTGTTGCTTTCCAATCGCGAAGAAGCCTCCGTTGTTTGCCATTACCTAACTCGTTCGTTTGGATGAACTTAATAGTACCTATTGGAATAGGTGGTGCACACGGTATCTGACAGATTCTCTTGGGGGAGGAATCTGAGGCGGGTGATGCCGATGGGGGTGCGGCTACTTCGTTCCTGAAAGAGCCCGCAGAAGGCGTGTCTGGTCGCGGGCAGGCAGTGTTGCCCACAGCGGGTCGCCTATATCAGCGGGGCAGGTCAGTGCTACGTGCTTCTCGTCAGCCATTAGCGGGACTTCTGGCAGCGTCGCGCGGGTGAACGGCGTGCACTCAAACACCACTTTCACGAACGGGCCCCGATTGCAGCGGGTATGCGGCCGGCAGATGCGCTTGACCCGCACCGCCCGGCACTCGTTCCCTGGTCGTCCCCAGTAGATGAAACGGATGCTGGCCGGCGTGACTGCATTGCGCGGCCCCACTGGCAGCGCGCCTGGGGCGTCGGCATCGTCCGGGTTGGTCGGCTCCGGTCGGCCGCTGTCGCCAATAGCCATTAGCTGAGCGCTCATCAAACCCTCCGCGTGGTGGTGGCGTACATCACTTCGCCGAGGACAGTTAGCAGCTCCCGAGGGACGGAATAGGCGGTGCCAGGATGGCCCACGGGGAAGACCCACAGCCCACCAGGGCGGGCCTGCACGATACGGACCATCTGCTGCCCGCCGATCTCGATTACGTAGTGGCTGTCGCCGCAGAAGCGGTCGCGGGCCAGGTCGACGTGCAGCACGTCGCCTTGCTGGAAGCGCGGGGCGTTGAGGTTGTCCTGCACCAGCACTTGGGCCCAGCGCGCGGTGTCAGAGAAGTCCGGTACAGGGTTGGGGACAACCCTGATTGCGGCCGGCAACGGTTGGTGTACGATATAACTCATAGTCAGTTCGTTCCTTGGTCGGTTCGGGCTTGGCTTTTGCGGCTCAGGTGGGTACGAACCACCTGGGCCGTTTCTATTTCTGGCATGCGGAGCATTGCTCCTCCTATCAGTGCCTCTTGGTCGTGGATTTCTGGTGGGCCTGCAGGCGTACGATCACGCCCCTCGGATGCCGGCATCGGTGCGGTGCTTCGCCAGCAGCGCGTAGGCGGCCCTGCGGCGGCGCTCTGCGTCGTCGGGCGTGCCAGCCTCAAAGTGCACTGCCGTCAGGGTCAGCGCGGCGGCCAGCACATCGCCGGGTACTGCGGTCTCTGCCGGCCAGCGGGTCGCTGAGGGTTCTCCACCGAGGTAACCATCCATTTCGGCCTGTGCGCCGCTGATGGCGATGGCGATAGCTGTGTCCAGGTCGCTGTCGATCTGGCGCAGGTGGGTCTTGGCCTGCTCAAGGGTCGGGATGCTCACGCGGCCTTGCCCTCGCGCGATGCTTTCTCCATTGCTTGCTGGCAACTCACCAGAGCGGCGTGGCTGCAAAGCCGGCGCTTGCCGTCCTTGTACGTCTGGAGTAAGCCCGTGTTGATGAGCTGGTAGCCACGAGTGCGGGACACGCCGATAAGTTCAAACGCTTCTTCGATCGGATGGGCGAGTTTGCGCGTTAAGTCGGTCATTGGTTTGTCCTAACTGTTCAGTTGAATGCAGCACCGTGCTGCATTGGCTAAACATAGCACCGTGCGATATTGACCGCAAGCACGGTGATGCACCATGATCCGACCTATGGCCAGAACCGATCCCCAAGTCAACGTCCGTATGCCCGCCGATTTGAAGAGTGAGCTGGAGGGCGCGGCAAGCGCTTCTGGCCGGTCTCTTACCGCAGAGATCGTCACCCGTCTGGAGTGGTCGCTAGAGTCTCAGCTGTTGGACCAGGTGCACCTGCTGCACAAGAACTTGGGAGAAGTGCGGAACTTGGCGGCCGATCTGGATGGGCTGACCGCAGACATCAAACGCTATGAGGCTGGTCAGCGCGAGGCGTTGAGATGGCTTCTGGAAGATGAGGCCATTCCCGAAGATCGCGCACTTGCGGCCGCTCGGCTTGCTAGAGACACGATGAACGAGCGGCTCTACGCTTTGCGCTACTCGATCCAAACCATTCTTGAAGCAATCGAGAAGGACGGCAGAGAGCCTGCGTATTACAGGCGCAAGTTCTGATTTCAGAGGAACTGCACCTGCGCCAGCTTGTCACGCGCTGCGCCCTGCACCAAGTGCCCGTAGTGCTTCTCGATCATCGCCAGTGACGTGCCGGCCAGCTTCGCCACGGTCAGTAGGTCCATGCCGCCCACGATGGCGTCCGTGATCCAGCAGTGCCGCAGGGTGTAGAGCGTGACGCCGGCGGGCAGCCCAGCGCGCGCAGCGGCCTCCCTGACGGGATCGCTCCAGGCGTCAGCGGTCCATGCCTTCCCGCCGTCCTGGGTGAACAGGTGCGCCTTGGGGAGCTTCCCCTTGGCCAGCCGGTCGAACATGGCGCCAGCGGCGGGGGAGAGCGGAATCTTGCGGTCGTGGTCCTTGCTGCGAAACCTGACGCTGGCTGTGCGGCCGTCATAGTCTGAGCGCAGGCAGATGGCTGGATCTCCCGGCCTGCAACCGGTGAGCGCAACGCACTCGATCAGGTCGCGCACCGGCCCCACAGCGGCATCCAGCAGCGCGCGGCGCTGCCCACGCTCCAAGTACAGCCCACGGCGCTGGCTGGCGTCCTTGAGGGGCCTCACCGAGTTCCATTCGAACGCCACGTCTGGTGAAGCCTTGCGGCGGGCCACAGCGTGATTCAGGGCGGCCACCAGCACCGTGCGCATGCGGTTGACGCTGGACTTAGCCAAGGGCTTTGCCACCGGTGGCCGGCCACGCTTCACCGGTAGGGCAGGGAGGTCGCCTCTTTCCACGCGATCGCGCCAGGCCTCGATGTGATCCTGGTGCAGGTCGGTCAATCGCACCTTGCCAAGCTTGTCGGCGTACAAACACCGTTCGAAGCGCCGGTCGGCGTCCGCCGCGGCGGTGTCCCTGCCGTCCTTCTTGAGGGTGGCCACGTAGTCACGGCAGGCGTCGGCTACCGTGGTGTCTGCCTTGGGCTTGGCGATCGCCAGCGGTGCGCCGTGCTGGTCCGTTTCGGCGAGGACAGCGCGCGCCCTGGCCCGGGCCGCGTCCACTGTGACGCCTGGCCACTTCCCCAGCGCGCGGGTGCTGGTGCGGCTCCACTGGACGTTCCAGCTCTTGACCCCTGACGGCTGCACGCGAAGGTGCAGCTGCGGGACCAGCGTGTCCCAGATACGGTAGGGCGCTGCCTCGGGCTTGGCGGCTTCGACGGTGGACGGATTGAGTCGCTTGGACTGCTTCATGGTGGGCCGTAACTGCGCTGTAACTGCAAAATGCAGTGTGCGGCCAAATCCAGCGGGACGCAATGAGACTGGAAAACAAGGCTCTATGGGTCGATCCCTTGTGCCGCAAGGCCGTATCTCGTCCTTCACACGGCAAGGGTCGCAGGTTCGAACCCTGCACCGCCCACCATGATTCAGTCGAAAAAGCCTCCGGAAACGGGGGCTTTTTTGTTGGCGTGAACCCGGCGGGCAGCGCGATCACACCCGCCGCCGCGACGCAGGCCTGCAGGATCAGTCCGGCGTCATGCCGGCGCGCCGGATGAGGCGAATATCGAAGTCGGATTCGTCGTCCTGTACAGGAACGGTGACCTCCACGCCCATCCTCGGCAGGTTCCGCTGCCAGAACGCCTTCGCCTGCAGATCCCTGCGCCAGGTGGCCAGCAACCATTGCCCGCTCTGCGGCGTGACCAGCGCCGCAACGACGGCGGTGGCGATGCCTTTGCCCCGGTGTGTGGGCAGGACGAACAGATCGGCCAGCTCGCGTATCGGTTGGCCCTGGAACGCGACGTCGTCCACCAGCACAAAGCCGCACAGCGTGTCCTGCCACCACAGCAATCGCGCCCACGTCGGCTGCTCGCGCAGGGTGGCCTCGACATCGCTTCGTGTGCAGTCGTACAGACCGTCGGGCTGGATGTTCTCGCCGCTCCACCGGGATGCGTCGAAGTAGTACAGCTGCATCAGCCGGAACAGGGTGTCGGTGTCGGCTACCGAGGCGGTGGGCATTCTCAACGGTGGCATCACGGACCGCTCCTTGGCGTGGGCCTCGCAGTATCTCCCAGCCGCGCGCCACCACGTCGGGTGGGTGCCAAACCGCGACAATCAGGTGCCCGGGCCGGCGCATGCCTGGCCCGGACCCCAGTTCCGGCAGCGCGGGCTGGACTGCCTTATGATCCACCCACTTCATTCCCGCACCGGCATCATGGAACGAGCCTGTACGACCTCTGCTGTACGACCCCTGTGGGCGCGTGTCGCCGTTCTCACATTGCTGCTGGGGTGTGTCGCTCCCGCGCTGGCGCAGACCGCGCGCAAACCGTCGCCCTACGAGTACCGGCACGGCAGCGATACGTCCGCCACGCCGGTGGCCGAGGGACCGGATTACCTGTCGCGCATCGACAGCCGCGCCCAGTTCATACAGCTCGCGCGCGTGTACAACGCAGGCACCGCGCTGGAAATGCCGCACCTGATCTTCGTGATCGACCGGCGCAACGCGGCGCGCATCTACTACATCAACACCCCGCGCATTGCGCTGCACGAGCAGTTCGTACGCCGCCAGCGGCTGCTGCCGGGCATGGACAAGGCCACGCTCAATGCGCAGTACCGCGATCCGCAGCGGCGCTTCCTGTTCGGCACGATCAGTTGGCAGCAGGATCTGCCGGGCTACACCTACGAGTTCTGGGAGGGCGACCAGCTCACCGCGTCCCTGCTGCAGCAGACCGACCAGGTGGTGCGCGCCTCGTTCCGCGACCCCATCCGCTTCAAGACCAACTCCACCCGGCACGAGCAGCTGGCCAGCACCATGAAGCTGCCTTACGTCAGCCAGGAGGCCCTGCTGCGCGAGCAGCGCTTCCTGCCGCTGAACACCGGCCGCGCGGAAGGCCGTCTGCGCATCGTGCGTTCCGAGCAGCAGCTGCGCACGCTGTCGCCGCGCGATATTCCGGTGCTGGATGAGGTGCCGATCGCGCTGGCACCGGTGGCCGGCCTGGTGACGCAGCGACCGTCCACGCTGCTGTCGCACGTCAACCTGCTGGCCAAGGGCTGGGGCATCCCCAACGCATACGTGGCCGACGCGCAGAATGCGCTGCGCCAGCATGACGGGCGCTGGGTGACGCTGGAGGTGACCGCCAACAACTACCGGGTCACGCCGCTCGCGCGCCCGGCCAGAACGCCTTCCGCCACGGCGGTCCGCCCGGCGGCACGCAATCTGCCCCGCCCGGACCTGACGGTGGTGGCGCTCAAGCCGCTTGCGTCCCTGCGTGCGCGGGACAGTTCCCATTGCGGGGTAAAGGCGGCCAACCTGGGCGCGCTGAAAACGGCCCTGCCGCCTGCCGCGCGCGTGCCGGACGGTTTCTGCATCCCGTTCTCGCACTACCAGGCGATGATGCAGCGGCTGCAGATCAACGAGCGGCTGCGCGCGCTGCAGCGCCGCCCCGGCTTCGGCACGGACCCGGACGTGCGCCGCGAGGCGCTGGGCACGCTGCGTGCCGAGATCGCCAATGCCGCGCCCGATCCGGCCTTCATCCGCACGTTGGAGGCGCGCTGGCGCGAGCAGCTGCAGGGAGGCGGGGTGTTCGTACGCAGCTCGTCCAACTCCGAAGATCTCCCCGGTTTCAGCGGTGCAGGCCTGTACACCACCGTTCCCAACGTGACCCGCGCCGATGACCTGGCCAAGGCCGTGCAGACGGTGTGGGCATCGGTCTACAACTTCGAGGCATACGAAGCGCGCACGGCCGCCGGGCTGCAGCAGGATGCCGTGGCGATGGCGGTACTGGTCCAGCGCGCCGCGCCTTCAGACAGTTCCGGTGTGATGATCACCCGTGACCCCTTCGATGCCGCGCGCCGCCACATCACCTACATTTCGGCCAAGCGCGGTCTGGGCATCCGCGTGGTGGAAGGCAAGCGCCAGGCCGAGCAGGTGATGTACTCCAGCTGGTCCAAGGCGGTGCAGGTGCTGAGCCGGTCGGCCGAGGATACCCAGCTGGTGGCCAACGCCGCGGGTGGCGTCCGCGAGGTGCCCATCACCGGCTCGCGGCAGGTCCTGACCGATGCGCTGATCGCGCGGCTGGCCAGGATCGGAACAACCACCAAGCAGGCATTGGGCGGCGTGGACCAGGACATCGAGTGGGCCGTGGTGGGCGATGAGGTGCTGATGCTGCAGTCGCGACCCTATGTGGACGGAAGCGCGCGCTGACGGGCGGCTGCCTGCCCACGCCCGCTTGCCGGCCGTCCTGTGCTTGCCTATGCTCCAGCCAGATCAGGGGGAGCCAGGGACGATGAAGAAGATCATTATCGGCGCGGTACTGTGCCTGGTCGCCGCGTACGGCTACAGCAAGCTCAGGCACGTTGACCTTGCCGATGTTGGAACCTCCCGCAGCGCCTGGGCTGCACCTGAACCTGCCACGGCAGCACCTGCGCGCTACAGCTGCGATGGCCGCACGCACTGCTCGCACATGCGCTCGTGCGAAGAGGCCACGTATTTCATCCAGAACTGTCCCGGTACGCAGATGGACGGGGACAACGACGGCATCCCGTGTGAGCAGCAGTGGTGCGGGTGAGTGACCGGATCACGGTGAGCGACCCGGGGCACTGGCAGAGCCGGCGGGCAATGGCGTTCAATGCGGTCACCCTTGCTCACCGCCTGGAACAACGATGCCCGCGCTTGCCCTGCTGATTGCCGCTGTCGCTGCCGTGGCAGCGAACACGCCGTCCGCGCCGGATGCCGCCACACTGGCGGCCATCGAGGCCACCTGCCTGGACTATGTGGATGGCCAACTGGAGGCGGACCCGGACCGGGTGGCGCGGTCGCTGCACCCGGACCTGGCCAAGCGCAGGGTGCTGGGCGATACCCCGGACGAGCGGCTGGGCCTGCGCCGCATGAGCAGGGAGGAACTGGTGGAGCTCACCCGCCAGGGTGCGTTGAAGACCCCGAGGGAGCAGTGGAACCGCAGCTGCCGCGTGCTGGATGTGACGGCCGATGCGGCCTCGGTGCGGTTGGAGACGCCGTGGTTCGTGGACTACTTCCACATGGGGCGATTCGGCGAACGCTGGATCATCGTCAACGCGCTCTGGTACAGCAAGCCGGCGTCGACGCGCACCCCGCAGCCCTGACGCAGGGCGCGGGCGCGCGTCGCCGATGCTTACGCCACCCGCACCAGCTGGTGCTTCACGCTGGGCCACAAGGCCAGCTTGTGGGTCACGTTGGTGATGGTACGGCGCGGGTCGGTGGGATGGGGCCGGGAAGAGGTGGTGGTTCTGCCCTGGCGCCACAGCCCGAACATCACGATTTCCGTCCCCACCGGGAAGGACTGCAGCCACGCCGCATCGCTGTGCCCGACGCTGATTTCATAGAAATCCCTGCGGTCGGTCACGCCGGTGTGCTGGTACTTCGGTGCGCAGTTGAGGTACACCGAACCAGGCTGGGTGGCGCGGTGCGAGCGGACCGTGCCGACCAGCGCCAGGGGCAGGTCGGTGGATGTCGCGCCCAGCCGTTCCCAGGCCTCGTCGTACCGGTCCTGCGTGTAGAAGAAGCTGCTCCAGTCGACCTTCTTCTTGCCCAGGCGCAGGGTCAGGTGCGTCGCCAGCAGCGTGTCGCTGCCGCACATCGCGCGCAGGATGAGCAGATCGGCAAGGGTGCGCAGGTAGCCCGCCAGTACCGGGTCCGCGCCGTGATGCTCAGCACCGCCACGTTTCAGGCCCTGCTGCAGGAGCAACAGCCGCAGCTCGTGCGTTCCTTCGCCAAGCGGGGGCAGGAAGTCGGCATCGGCGCCGGCGGCGAGCAGGGCCTGCAGGTGCGCCGGCGCATCGTACCGGCAGCCGGGGCGGTGCTCGGCTTCCTTGCCCAGGTCGATGTAGGCCGGCATGTGCACGGGCTCGGCATGACCGGCGTGGCGCCTGCTGTGCCCGGGCACGAACGTCACCGGAACGCCGCACCCCGGGCTGTCACACAGCAGGGTGGGCAGGGTCTGTTTTGTGTCATGGCGCTTCTGCAGGTCGTCAACACGGTGCAGGGTGCCGTGCGTACCCACGGCGGTGCGCATCTTCATGCCGCGACTCATCGTGAACCGCTGCGTGATTCGGCGGCGGGCATCGTCGCAAACCGCAGCCGGTTGTTGTCCGGATCGACCACCATCATCTCGCGTCCGCCCCACGGCATGTCTGCCGGCGCGCGCAACACCGGCGCGCCGGCCGCCACGAACGCCACATGCACGGCATCCACGTCCGCCACGCGGAAGTACACCGCGCCGCCCGGCTCACAATCACCGGCGTGCTCGCTGAGGAACACCTGCTGCCCTGCGCGGCTGATCTGCACGAACAGCGGCATGCCGTCGGCGAACCGGTGCTCCCAGTCAACGGCAAACCCGAGCCGCTGATAGAACGGCACGCTGAGGGTGGCGTCGGTCATGCGCAGTTGCGGAATGACCGTCTGATGCGCGTCTGCGTCCATCAGCCCGGGTACGCCGGGAAGCGTTCGTCGGGGTGGTGCTTTTTCCATTCGGTATGGGCCACGGTGCCTTCCCAGGCGAGGAAGGCCTGGGGCACGCGGCCGCGGCCGGACCAGGTGACCTGGCTGTGCGGCAGCCAGTAACGCGGCGGCGCCTCTACCGCCGCCTTGGCGGGCTTGGCGCGGGGGCCGGGGTGGGTCGAGTGCTCAACGGCCACGGCGGCCCGGATCCTGCGCTGCTGTTCCGGGCTGAAGTCGGCGAAACTGGCGTTGAGCAGCACGAGGACGCGCTCATACGCCTCCTTGGTAGCTACCCGCAGCAGGGCGGCCGGGGAGGCGGAGGCGGGCGGTTTACGGGGCATGCGAATCCAGGGAAGCGGGAGCTGACGGGGGGCACGATAGCAAATGCCCGTGTGAAGCCGTGGCGGGCGGCACGATGACCGCGCGTTGCCACGCAGCGGACGCGGCCGGAGCCACCCGGCAGTGGGGCCGGTGGACCCGGCGGCGGCATCGGGATGGGGCACAATAGGGGGATCGGGCTGTCGCGCTCGGGTGCGCCGCAACGGATGCACGGTGTGGCAGTCGTCCCTGCATGGAGGTTGGAATGACGTTCCGGGCATGCGTGCGTTCTGTACACGTGGCGGCGTTGCTGGCGGGGCTGTCGTTGGCAGGCTGTGGTGAGGCGCCATCGACGGCAACAAGGACGGGTGTGCCCTCCGCCCCGACGGCGTCTGCCGACCCCGCAGCGGCGCTGGTCGCGCGCTTCAGGCTCGGCAAGGGGCTGGCCCAGCTCGCCGACGAGGCGGCACGCAGCACCACCACGTTCGCGTCGATGGTCGAACAGACCGGGGCCGATGCCGCGACGCAGCGCGTGCAGGCGGAGATCGGCCGCCTGCTGCCGGCCTACCAGGCCCGCTGGGACGGCATGCTGGCGGCAATCTATGCCCGGCACTTCTCCGCGGACGCGCTGCATTCGCTGGCATCGCAAGGGACCCGCTCACCGCACGCGGCGCGTTTCAACGCGCTGCAGAACACGGTGGCTGCCGAGATGCGGGCCGACGCGCAGCCGCTGCTGCGGCAGTTGGTTGCCGACGCGCTGACCCGCGCCTCGCAACCGCGCTGACACCGCGTACAGCCGTACCCGCAGTCACCAGAGAGACGCAATGGCAGACCCTTACAACAACAGCGCACATCCTCCTGCCGCCCCCAGGCTCGACGATTCGATGGTGACCACGGCAATGGAACTGCCCGGCTTCCGCGTGGTGCGCAGTCTCGGCGTGGTACGCGGCATTACCGTGCGCTCGCGCTCTATCGTGGGCAATATCCTCGGCGGCCTGCAGACGTTGTTCGGCGGCAACATCACCATCTACACCGAGCTGTGCGAGCAGGCGCGCGAGGAAACCTACCGCGACATGGCCAAGCACGCGCGGTTGCTCGGCGCCAACGCGATCATCGCCATGCGCTATGACGCGACCGACATCATGACCGGATTGACCGAGGTGCTGTGCTACGGGACGGCGGTGGTGGTGGAGCCTACCAGCCGGTGAGGTACCGTGCGGCGTACCGGAAGCGGTACGCCGCAGTTGCGTTCAACGATCTGTTCCCTTCTGAAGAAACGCAGTCAGATTCAACAAGCCGGCCAGCGCGCTTTCAAGGTAGGCGACGAAGCTGCTGTGATGCTCCTGCAATTGTGTCCAGTAGGTCACGATTTCGTTCTCTTCGCCAGGATGCATGAACGTTGGATCCAGCAAGGCGAAGTCTTCACCTTTGCCGGGCGGCCCGGACAGCTGAATCGCGTCGCCAAGACGTGCCATCAGCCACGGCTCATCCTCCGATGCCTCCTCTTCAAGCATGCTCCTCCAGTCGGAGGCAATCGTCGCGTTCTCATTGCCGAATGGCTGGATCAACTCGACCGGAAGCAAGGTGCTGATGTAGTTGCCGGGCATCAAAAACCCATTGCTGACAGACAGAAACTGCTTGTAGCTTGGCGGAAGCGAGATCCCAAGCCGCGCCTCTGCGGCGAGAATGCTGGCCTTGGATGCGGGGGGGCATTCCGAGCCAGACGACATCCCCCGACAGGCAGCGTCGCGCCAGATCGGCCAGTGCGGAATCCGGGTGCGTTGCGAGGAATGGACTCAGCCCAAGGTCGACGTGCGCCTCTGCTGGCGAGGCTCTCCAGTGCGCGATTGCAGCAGTGTTCATTGCCTGCATCAGCTCATCCATTGCCATCATCGTTACTGTCTCCGATCAATGACTGGTGCGCCGCTGCGTTCGCGCGACGTCTCATTCGCATTACTCGACGACCTTCACCCGGAACTGCTCACCATCGAGCACGCGTGCCGAGGTGCAGAAGAAGTTGCCGAGTCTGCGCCCAACCTCCTGATTGTCTTCGCCAAGAATGTAGCGTACCGACATCGACGTTTCCGGCACGACAGAGGCGCCCTGGTTCGTTGCTGCGAACGGGTATTCGTCGCAGTTCAGTCCAGCGCCCGCGCTCTCTGGAAATCGCGTGCGACACAGTTGCCCGGCTGCAGTGCGGTTGGCGGTGTTTAGTCTGGCGTCTCTCGTTCGTGTCAGTGCCGCGCCTCTCAGCCCAGCATCGTGATGCCAGTAGCCGATGTTCCCCGGCAGTATCGACTGTGCAACCTTGATGTGCTCGGCCGACTCATCCGTATCGGGGTTGCTCAGGCTTACCTCGAAGACGGCAGGGTAGTCGGCGAACCCTGATGCTGCTCGGGCTGGTGCTGCTGCTGGTGGCGCCGCTGCTGCTGGGCGCCAACTGAGCGCTGCGATACGCGCCAGGTATCGCAGCGGCATACAACGGGTATTGGATATCCGCGCGGTATGTAGCGTCTCCGTCGCCCGTCTGGGCTGACGTGCCGTCACCAAGCCGATGCAGGGCATGGGCTTGGCGTGCGCGTCTCATGGCAGACATCACCGCCACCGCACAGGAAACCGGGCTGCTCGGGCATGTGATGGAGCTACCTGTAATTGCAAACAAGCTCCTGGATGAGTTCGGTAAAGGTCGAACTGGCCTCATACCCTTGGCGACTGTACATGATTGTCCACAGCTCTCCTTCTGGACTTGTGTTGACCGTGTCGATAAGCGCGAACCAATCAAAGTCGCTGGGGCATGCAGAGATCTGGAGGGCCTCGCCGATATGTGCTGTGAAATCAGCTTCCTCAAGATACGGGTCGGCTTCGTGCAGATCATTCCACATTGCCACAATCGGGTAGTTGTCGTCGCTGAACCGCCGTACAAGTTCAATCGGCAGTAGTACGCAGCAGTAAGTGCCGGGAACAAGGAATCCGTTCGACTCCAGCAGGAACTCACGGTAGCTCGCAGGGAGAATCACGCCAAGACGTTGTTCGGCTTCGCGAATCTGCTCAAGTGATGCTCCCGGTTGCCCGAGCCATCCAACATGTTCCTTGCCGATCCGGGCGGCAAGTTGAGCCAGCGGACTGTCCGGAAAACCATTGATGAACGGCTCAAGGCCAAGATGCTCGCTTGGTTCGAGCCGCTTTCGCTCAATGTTTGCGAGAGCTGCGGCGTTCAATTCGTCAAGTAACTGCTTCCACATGATGAGCCTCTATCCGGCGGTTCAATCCACAACCTTGACCCAGAACTCTTCTCCATCCAGAAGCCGCGCATGCGTGCAGTAGAACGCGCCCAGCTTTCCACCCACCTTCTTGTTGTCTTCGCCGAGAATGTAACGGACAGACATGGATGTCTCCGGTACGAGAGATGCGCCCTCATGCGTTGCTGCGAAAGGATACTCGTCGCAGTTCAGTCCAGTCGCGGCTCCATCAGGAAAGCGTGCTCTGCACAGCGCCCCGGATACGTTGCGATTCTCTCCTGCAACTCTCTTGTTCCTCAAGCGTCGCAAAGGTACACCCCGTGCATCAGGATTTTCATGCCACCTGCCGATCGTGCCGGGGAGCGTCGACTGTGCAACCTTGATGTGCTCGGCCGACTCATCCGTATCGGGATCGCTCAGGCTTACCTCGAAGACGGCAGGGTAGTCGGCGAATCGACACCCGGACGTACTGCTCCTGGCTACTTTGTCGCAGCGAAGTGTCGGTGCCGAACTCTGAATCAGTGATTGGTCGTTGTTGAAGCGCGACAGCACCAGCTGGGTGTCCTGGCCGGTCTTTCCTTCATCGGTATTGAATCCCAGGGGGACGGCAAAGTCGTACGTACCTGGGCCCGAAAGGGTCAGGGGAGCGAAGGGCTGCTTGTCGGTGCAGCTCCCGCAGTAAAGCTCGGGCGTAACCACCAGCCCGGACATTGCATTGCCCTGCACGGCATCGAACACCACGCGGACGCGATGCATCCATGTCTGGCCGTTTCGGGGCAGGGACACGTAGTCGTACAGCGTCACAGTGGCGGTCTCGGTCTGGCCGGTGTCGGGGTTGTGGGAGGAATAGGGCGCCGTCCGCTTCACGCAGTAGTGCAGGCGCGAGCCTGCAGCGTCTGCTTCGTCCTGGTCGCTGGCGTCCTTGCAGACCTCGTCGAAGGGAAGCTCTGGATTCTCCAGCGCGGCCTCGTACTGCCGAAGCTCGGCCATCGACATGCTGGCGATCATCTGCGCGTCGGACGGGCAGTCGTCGTCTTCGCGTGCGTTCACAGAGACGCTGAAAAGCAGGGCGACCAGCGCCAGTGCAAGCGGTGTGCGGTTCATGTGGGCTCCTTGGGTGCAACGGCGACAGGCGCACGGCGGCGTGCAGTGCCGTGGGTGATACGCCGAAACCCGGGAGGTGCTATGTAGGGAAAGTGCGGGGCGAATGCGAAGCGTGACGGGCCATGTATGTCGTTTACGACTACTGGCACGCTTCGGATGCCTCACCCTGCGGCCGCAGGGCCGATGCTGTGAACCCGTTCCGATCCATGCTGTGCCGCATTCGGCACGTTCTGGTGCGACGGGCTGCGGCTATGATTGAGGCGGCCGCCCCGCGCCGCATGCCTGCGTCCGCCGTTCAAAGGAAGATGATGCCGACGACCGTCCCCCGCGTTTCCTCGCCCTGCCTGCGCGTCTGCGCGGCCGTGGTGGCCTGCCTGCCGATGCCGGCGATGGCCTCGGATTTCACCGGCCTGCTGACCGGGATGACGCTGATGCTGCTCGCGCTGGTGCTGCTGCTGGTGGCGCCGCTGCTGCTGGTGCGCCGGCACACCTGGGCGCGCTGGCTTGGGACGGGGCTGGGCGCGTTGGCGATGCTGGTCGGGGTGGCTACGTTCTGTGTGGACACGTGGCGGGTGCTGGCGCGGATGCGGGCGGACACGGCAATGCCGCAGCTGATGTATCTGGCGCTGTACATAGCGCTGTGGCTGGCCATCGGCTATGTGATCGCGCGTCTGCGACGCCGTCCGCAGCCGGGCACCGACTGAGCGCGGCGCTCACGGTGGTTCACGCATGGCTGCATTCATTCGGATGCCACATGGTCTGCACGGCGCGTAGGCAGACAGGTCCGTAATGTGGGTGGTCCGCACCGCCGTTGGAGACCCCCATGAACCCCTTGCAGGCTGCGAGCCGCGTGATGCGCGACGGTCTGGTGGAGATCGCCGCGCTGCTGGTCGGCGAGCGCGCCGACGCGCTGCGCCGCGATGACGCTCCCGCTCCGGGCGTGGGCATCGCGCTGCCGCGTCGCCCGCCGTTGAAGCGTCCGCTGCTGCATGGGCGAAAGGGCATGGCGCCGTGGCAGAAGGTGGCAGGCGGTCCTCGCCGGCGCGACTGAGCGGCCCATTCTGATGCAGCCCCGACAAACCTGAACACGCAGACATGTTGCCTTCGGCGGGGTTGTGGCTAACTAGCGCCCCGGATCATCAACGACGGAACGACGCGTGTGAAGAAAGCAGGACGATGGGGGCTGGCCGCCCTGATGCTGGTGGCGGCCCTGTGGGTGAGCGGCTGGCTGGCCTTCCAGTTCCCCGGGCCCGCGTGGGTGCGTTACGGGGTGGTCGGGGCCTGGGCGTTGTTTGCCGTCGGTACTGCGGTGGCGGTGGGCCGCGCCCGCGCCGGCCGTTGGCCGGGGCCGGTGTTCGTGACGGTGCTGGTGGTGACCGGGGTGTGGTGGCTGCTGGTGGCGCCGCGCCAGGACCGGGTCTGGGCCGACGATGTCGCCCAGCGGCTCAAGGTGGTCGCGTTCGATGGCAACCACGTGGTGCTCGACAACGTGCGCAACTTCACCTGGCGCAGCGAGGACGATCACGATGTGCGCTGGGAGCGCCGCGCCTATGACCTCGACCAGTTGCGCTCTGCCGATCTGATCCTGTCCTACTGGATGGGCCCGACGATCGCGCACACGCTGGTGTCCTTTGGCTTCGCCGATGGCCGCTACCTGGTGTTCTCGCTGGAGATCCGCAAGGAGCGGGGCGAGTCGTTCTCGGCACTGGGTGGGTTCTTCCGCAAGTTCGAGATGACCCTGGTGGCCTCGGAGGAAACCGACATCGTGCGCGTGCGCAGCAATGTGCGTGGCGAAGATGTGTATCTGTACCGCCTGCAGGGCATGACCCGCGAGCAGCTCAAGGGGCTGTTCGTGTCCTACCTGGGCGAGGCGCGCAAGCTGGATGCCGCACCGGCGTTCTACAACACGCTGACCAGCAACTGCACCACGATCGTCTACGAACTGGCCAGGCAGATCGCGCCGGGCCTGCCACTGGACTACCGGCTGCTGGTATCGGGCTATTTCGCCGAGTACGCGCGCGATCTGGGCGTGCTGACCCCAGGCGTGCCGTTCGCCACGCTGAAGGCGCGTGGGCGCATTACCGAACGGGCCCGCGCCGCCGGCGACGCGCCCGATTTCTCCCGCCAGATCCGCCGCGGTGTCCCCGGCATCGAGCAAGGAATCGAACCATGATGCTGTGTGTGAATGGCCTGTCGCGGCGCGTGCTGCCGTTGCTGGCGATGGTGCTGTCGCTGCTGTTGTCCAGCGGTTGCGCGATGGTGACGATGAAACAGGTGGCGCCTACCGACTACCTGGCCAACAAGCGCGGCGACGTACTGACGTCGGGGAAGTTGAGCGCCGCCTCGCAGGAAACGCTGAGCGTCATCGGCCTGGATGAGGATCTGTGCGCCAAGGACACGGTGGCCTGCCAGAAGACGCTCGAGGACACCGTGGTCCTGCCCGAGGAACAGCGGTTGTCGGCGCTGTCCGAGCTGTGGGTGAAGACGGCGCTGGGCCTGAGCCCCAAGCCGAAGGACCGCGACAAACACCCGATGTCCGATGCGGCGCTGGATGCGTGGCTGGAAGCGGCACGCTATGCCTATGCCTACCTCTTCTTCAGCGGGCGTACGCCGTCCGATCGCGCGTTCGAGGACCGGCAGACCCAGGTTCGCGACTACTACAACTACGCTGCCGAACAGACGGCGGCGGTAGTGTTCAAACGTGCCCGCGCGCGCGCGCTGGAAGGCGAGGACTACAACGCACCAGTGGCCGGCGAGCGCTGGACGCTGACCTCGGACTTCGATGAACTGCGGATGCCCAGCATCCCCACCAGCATGGTCTCGGCCTCCTCGGTGAGCTTCGCCGGGCTGCGCAGCACGTATCGCCGTGATGGTTTCGGCGCCGAACTGGTGGTGGTGATGGACCCGCCCAAGCTGGTGGCGCCGGCGGACGGCCAGAAGGCCGCGATTCCGCAGTACAGCGAGATGTCGGCGATCAATGCCACCGCCCTGCTGCGCTTCAAGGGCGATACCCTGCAGCAGGTGCTGGATACCACCCAGGTGCTGTTCGATGTGTACTCGCCGGAGTCCACCGAAAGCGTGGACCTGCACGGCGAAAAGGTGCCGCTGGCCGGCAACTTCACGGCCGCCTACGGCATGTGGCTGGCCCAGTCGGGATTCGCCACGCAGTCGCTGCGCACGTTGTTCGGACTGAGCGAAGGCATCGCCGAGCCGCACATGTACCTGATGCAGCCGTGGGACCCGAACCGCCGCATCATCTTCATGCTGCACGGCCTGGGCAGCAGTCCGGAGGCGTGGGTCAACGTGGCCAACGAGGTCATGGGCGATCCTGAGCTGCGCCGGCATTTCCAGGTGTGGCAGGTGTACTACCCGACCAATGCGCCGATCGCGTTGAACCGGTTCGAGATCAACCAGGCGTTCAACAACACGCTGAAACACTTCGATCCCACCGGCAGCAGCCCGGCCTCCAAAGACATGGTGTTCATCGGCCACAGCATGGGCGGCGTGCTGGCGCGCCTGCTGGTGACCTCATCCGGCGACGCACTGTGGGACCAGCTTCTGGCCAACTACGATCTCAAGGGCGAACGGCTGAAACGGGTGGAGGCCAAGCTCGGGCCACTGCTGCACTTCACCGCCGAGCCCAGCGTGGAGCGTGCGATCTTCATCGCCGCGCCGCACAAGGGCACCGACATCGCCGGCAACCGGATCGGTCGCCTGATCGGGCGGCTGGTGCGTCTGCCGATCACCCTCCTGGGCAAGTTCGAGGATGTGTTCCAGACCCTGCAGCAGGCCGAGACGCAGTCGGCGCAGCCGACCAAGCTGCAGATTCCCAACAGCATCGACAACCTCAAGGCCAGCGATCCATTCGTGAAGGCGGCCGGTGCGCTGCCGATCATGCCGGGGCTGAAGTACCACTCGATCATCGCCCAGCGCAAACCCGAGGTGCCGCTGGAACAGTCCGACGACGGGCTGGTGCCGTACTGGAGCGCGCACCTGGAGGGGGCGGTGTCGGAGAAGGTGATCATCTCCGGCCACAGCGTGCAGGAAACCCCGCAGGCCGTGCTGGAAATCCGCCGCATCCTGCGCGAGGACCTCAAGGAAGTGGGCGACGCGCACCCGTAGAGCGGGGCTCTGCCCCGCTGCGTTGGGCCGATGCGAAGGGCAGCCGGGTAGAACCCGGCGCGCGGTTGGGCGCGCACCCGTAGAGCGGGGCTCTGCCCCGCTGCGATGGGCCGATGCGAAAGGCAGCCGGGTAGAACCCGGCTCTACAGGGGCCTTCAACGGTTGCCGGAGGGAAACCGGCGCGCGGTTGGGCGCGCTCCCGTAGAGCGGGGCTCTGCCCCGCTGCGTTGGGCCGATGCGAAAGGCAGCCGGGTAGAACCCGGCTCTACAGGGGCCTTCAACGGTTGCCGGGTGGAACCCGGCGCGCGGTTGGGCGCGCTCCCGTAGAGCGGGGCTCTGCCCCGCTGCGATGGGCCGATGCGAAAGGCAGCCGGGTAGAACCCGGCTCTACAGGGGCCTGCAACGGTTGCCGGGTAGAACCCGGCTCTACAGGGGCCTTCAACGGTTGCCGGAGGGAAACCGGCGCGCGGTTGGGCGCGCACCCGTAGAGCGGGGCTCTGCCCCGCTGCGATGGGCCGATGCGAAAGGCAGCCGGGTAGAACCCGGCTCTACAGGGGCCTTCAACGGTTGCCGGGTAGAACCCGGCTCTACGGGGGACTTCAACGGCAGCCGGGTAGAACCCGGCTCTACGGGGGGCCTTCAACGGTTGCCGGGCGCTACACGCGCCGTGCCACGGCTGCGCTGGCCACGGCGAGGAGCAGCATGATGGCGTAGGTGAGCAGGTAGCCGACCATCACGTTGCCCTGCAGGAACAGGGCGAACAGCGAGCCGGAGATGGCCAGCGTGGTCGCCACGCCGAGCGCTTCGCTCAACTGCAGGGCCGATGTGTTGGCGCCCTGTTCGGCCGGCGGCGACAGTGACAGCGTGAGCACCGACAGGCTCGGGTAGATCAGGCCCATGCCGAGTCCGGTCAGCGACCAGCCGGCCAGCGCCAGCCACAGCGGCACGCCGGGCTGGATCGCCAGTGATGTGGCGAGGATGCCTGCGCACATCAGCAGGGCGCCGCTCTGCAGCAGTTGCCGGCGTGACCAGCCGCGCTGCTGATGGCCCTGCAACCAGGAGCCACTGAACCAGCCCAGTGCGCCCAGGCTCAATGCCACGCCCGCCAGCAACGGGGTCAGGCCGCGTTCGCGCTGCAGCAGCAGCGGCAGGAAGGCTTCGCAGCCGAAGAAGGCCGAGGCGGCGATGCCGCGCAACGCGATCACGCTGGGCAGGCCGCGATGCAGGCGCAGGGTGCCGCGCGGCAGCAGCCTCCAACTGCACAGCGCGAGCAACGCCAGGGCCGGCAGCAGCAGGCCCAGGGCTGCCCAGCCGGACTGCTGGCCGCCGATATACAGCAGCAGCGCGCCGATCGACGCACCGATGGCCCAACGCACCACCGTGGGGTGGCTGTCGGCAGCGGCGCCGGTGGGCGGCAGCTTGCGCAGCGCCGGGCGCAGCAGCAGGGCGGCCGGGATGGCGAGCAGAGGCACGGCCAGGAACACCCAGCGCCAGCCCAGATGCTGCACGATCAGCCCGCTGATGCTGGGGCCGATCAGCGAAGGCACCACCCAACCGGCGGAAAATGCGGCGAACACGCGTGGGCGCATTGCCTCTGGAAATGTGCGGCCGACCAGGACATACAGCGCCACCGAGATCGCACCGGCGCCCAAGCCCTGCATCAGCCGGCCCAGCACCAGTATCGGCATGTGCTGGGCCAGCCCGGCCACCAGCAGGCCGGCGATGAAGCAGGCCAGACCCAGCCACAGCGGCCGCGCCGGACCGCGCTGATCGCTCCAGCGTCCGGCCAGGGTCATGCCGATGACGCTGGTGGCCAGCGTTCCGCCGAAGGCGAGTGCGTAGAGCCGCAGGCCATCCAGGTCATGCGCGACAGTGGGCATGGCGGCGGCCACTGCCAACGCCTCAAACCCGTGCAGCGACACGAGGGCGACCATGCCGATGGTGGTGGCGCGGTAGGTCGGGGACAGGATCGACGGCGATGGGGCACGATCGGGGGCGGACGCGGTGACGCTGACATCGGAAGACATGGGAACATCCAGGCAACAGGGGGGCAGGGCGCTTGCAGGGCGCCGGCGCACAGCGCAGGATGTCACCTGAACCAAGGTTGAGGTCAAGCAGTGATCGCGCAGGAATTGAGTGTAGGCGAAGTGGCGAGGCGCAGTGGCGTGGCGGTATCGGCGCTGCACTTCTACGAGCGCAAAGGGCTGATCCGCAGTCTGCGCACGGCGGGCAACCAGCGCCGTTTCGCCCGCGATGTACTGCGCCGGCTGGCGGTGATCCGCGTCGCGCAGCGGGTGGGAATGCCGTTGGAGGCCGTCTCCGCCGCCTTTGCCGCGCTACCGGAGAACAAGACCCCGACCAAGGCCGAATGGGCACGGATGTCGGCGCTGTGGCGCAGTGAGCTGGATCAGCGGATCGAGCAGCTGCTGCTGTTGCGCGACCAGCTCACCGACTGCATCGGCTGCGGCTGCCTGTCGCTCAAGCGCTGCCGGCTGACCAACCCGGGCGATGCACTGGGCGAGCAGGGCGACGGCCCGCGGCGCTGGGAATGAACACGTACCGGCCAGCGGCCGGCACGGCCGGGCCTGGGCGTCGGCTCACCAGACGGTAAGCACCTGGCCGCTCTGCACACCTTCCACGCTGCGCTGGTAGGCCAGTGACGCACGCTGCGCGGTCACCGGTTCAAACCCGGGGAAGTACGCGCCGTAGTTGTCCATCGACTCGACCAGCACGTTCGGGCTGACCACATTGATGCGCAACCCGCGCGGCAGCAGTTCGCAGGCGGCACCGCGCACGAAGCCTTCCAGCGCCGCATTGACGGCGGTGGCGTTGGCGCCGTCGCGGATCGGCTGGGCGCTGACGATGCCGCTGGTCAGCGTGATCGATCCCCCCACCCGCAGATGGCGCTGTGCGGCCAGTGCCAGCCGCACCTGGCCGAGCAGTTTGTCCTGCAGGCCCAGGTTGAACTGGTCGGCACGCATGTCGGCCAGTGGACCGAAGTGCAGGCGGCCGGTCGTGGCGACCACCGCATCCAGCGTGCCGACCTGGTCGAACATCGCCTGCACGCTGGCATCGTCGGTGAGGTCCACCTGCACGTCGCCGCCGTGCCGGCCGGCACGAATCAGTTCATGGTGCGCGCCCAAGGTGGCGGCAACGGCCTGGCCGAGGGTACCGCTGGCGCCGACAAGCAGAATTTTCATGGGGCTCGCTCCGGGTGAGGGAAGCCCAGTCTGCGCTGCTGCGAGTGGTTCGGTAACCGGCGTATGCTTTGCAGATTGCAAAGCAGGGGTTTCCAATGGATACGTTGCGCTGCATGCAGGCGTTCGTGGCCGTGGTTGAACAGGGCAGCTTCAACGCCGCCGCCGAGCAGTTGGCGGTGTCGTCAGTGATGGTCGGCAAGTACATCCAGCAGCTGGAGACGCACCTTGGCGTGCGCCTGCTGCAGCGGAACACACGCCGCCAGAGTCTCACCGATGCCGGCCGCAATTACCTGGCCGGCTGCCGGGCGGTGCTCGAGCAGGTGCAGCAGGCCGAAGCCAGTGTGGAAGGCCTCCAGGCGCAACCGCAGGGTGTGCTGCGGATCAGCGCGCCGGTGACCTGGGGCAGCTGCGTGCTGGCGCCGCTGGTGGCGCGCTACCTGGCCGCGTATCCGCAGGTGACGGTGGAACTGGACCTCAACAACCGCCGCGTGGACATGATCGAAGAGCAGTTCGACGCGGTGGTGCGGATGGGCCAGCTCGGCTCGGCCGAATGGGTGGCGCGACCGCTGCCGCCGTATGCGATGCAGATCTGCGCGGCGCCGTCCTACCTCGCGCGCAAGGGCATTCCGCAGCATCCGGGTGACCTGCGCGACCACGATTGCCTGACCCACCTGGCCTGGCGCGGGGGGCATGGGTGGCGGTTGCGCGGGCACCCCGAGCAGGACTGGTCGGAGCATTCGCGGCTGCTGTGCAACGACGGCGACGGCCTGCGTCGCGCCGCATTGGCCGGCGCCGGGCTGATCCTGCAGCCGGCGGTGATGCTGGCCGAGGAGGTGGCGGCGGGGCGATTGCAGCCGGTGCTGGCCGATTACCTGCCCGAGCCGCGTCCGTTGCATCTGGCCTACCTGCCGGATCGCCGGCCGCGGCCGAAGCTGTCCAGCTTCGTGGCGTTTCTGCTGGACAGCGTCGGCGCGGCAGCGCCGGCCTGAGGGCCGTCAGTCGTTGGCGGCCGACAACGCCTGGCCGCGGCGGGTGGCGGCCTCGATCGCCCGTCCGACGATGGCCTCGAAACCGTCGGCCTGGAACGATTCGATGGCCGCCTGGGTGGTGCCGTTCGGCGAGGTCACGCGGCGGCGCAGCTCGGCGGGCGCTTCGCCGGATTCATCGAGCATGCGCGACGCACCGAGCAGCGTCTGCACAACCAGCACGCGCGCGGCATCCGGAGCGAGGCCCTGCGCTTGCGCGGCCGCCTCCATCGCTTCGGCCAGCAGGAAGACATACGCGGGGCCGCTGCCGGAGACGGCGGTGACCGCGTCCATCCGCGCTTCGTCGTCGATCCAGACCGTGCGCCCGGCGCTGGCCAGCAGCGTGTCGGCCTGCTGGCGCTGGGCGTGGCTGACACCGGCGGTGGCAAACAGCCCGGTGACGCCGGCGCCGAGCAGGGCGGGGGTGTTGGGCATGGCGCGGACCACCGCCGGGCTGCCCCCCAGCCAGCGCACCAGTTGCGCGCTGGTGATGCCGGCTGCGATGGAGACCACCAGGGGGGCCTGTGCTGCGGCACTCTCTTCCAGCGACGCGCAGACGTCGCGCAGCACCTGCGGTTTCACCGCCAGCAGCCAGACCTGCCCCTGCGCGGCGGCTTCGCTGGCGCTGGCGTAGGTGTGCACGCCGAAGTCGGCGGTGAGCTGGCTGCGCAGCTCGGCCACCGGTTCGGCGACATGCAGATGGGCGGGGGCGACCCCTTGGCGGATCAAGCCGGCGATCAGGCTGCGGGCCATGTTGCCGCCGCCGATGAAGGTGATCGAAGTGCTGGTCATGAGGCGTCCTTGGTCAGAGGGGAGCGCCGGGGGCAACCCGGCTGCGTGGTGCGAGGCAGATCGTAGCGGCGGGTTCCACGGGGCTGCGGGTGTCGTGTGCGGGAAGCCGCGGGGCAGAGCCCCGCTCTTCGGATCAATGGCGTGCGCCGAACAGGGCGGTGCCGATGCGGACCAGGGTGGCACCGTGGGCGATGGCCTCGGGGTAGTCGCCGCTCATGCCCATCGACAGCGTATCCACCGCCGGATGGGTGGCCGACAGTGCCTGGAACAGCCCGCCCATGCGCTCGAACGCCGCCGCTCGGCGCGATGCTTCGGGCCACGGCGCGGGGATGGCCATCAGGCCGCGCAGGCGCAGGGTGGGCGCGGCATCGATTGCTGCCGCCAGCGCCGGGATCGCCTCGGGCGTGCAGCCATGCTTGCTGTCTTCATCGTCGATGTTGACCTGGATCAGCACGTTCAGCGGCGTGAGGGAGGCCGGGCGATGTGCGGCCAGCGCGGCGACCAGTTTTGGCCGATCCACGCTCTGCACCCAGTCGAAGTGCTGTGCCGCCAGTTCGGCCTTGTTCGACTGCAGGTGACCGATCAGGTGCCACTCCAGGCCCAGCGCGGCCAACGCGTCGATCTTGGCCACCGCTTCCTGCACGTAGTTCTCGCCGAACGCACGCTGCCCCTGCGCGGCCAGTGCGGCGACCGCGTCGGCCGGCTGGGTCTTGGAGACGGCCAGAAGACGGGGATCTGGCCGCCCGGCGGCCGAGGCCGCGTTGTGCAGGTTCATCAGGAGGGTGGACAGGGGCAGCGCGGACACGGGCGTATTCCGGTAGATCAGGAACGCTATACTGCCGCCCGGGGAAAGAACCTTCCAGTCGCAGCAGTCATGGGGAGTAGCAGCGCATGGATATCGCCGAACTGTTGGCGTTTTCCGTAAAGAACAAAGCGTCGGATCTGCATCTGTCGGCCGGCCTGCCGCCGATGATCCGCGTGGACGGCGATGTCCGTCGCATCAACATTCCGGCCCTGGACCACAAGCAGGTGCATGCGCTGGTGTACGACATCATGTCGGACAAGCAGCGCCGCGATTTCGAAGAGTTTCTCGAGGTCGACTTCTCGTTCGAGATCCCGTCGCTGGCGCGCTTCCGTGTCAACGCGTTCAACCAGAACCGGGGCGCCGGTGCGGTGTTCCGTACCATTCCCTCGGAAGTGCTCACGCTGGAAGACCTGGCGTGCCCGCCGATCTTCCGCGAGCTGATCGACCAGCCGCAGGGCCTGATTCTGGTCACCGGCCCGACCGGTTCGGGCAAGTCGACCACGCTGGCGGCGATGATCGACCACATCAACAAGAACGAATACGGCCATATCCTCACCGTCGAGGACCCGATCGAATTCGTCCACACCTCGCAGAAGTGCCTGATCAACCAGCGTGAAGTCCATCGCGATACGCATGGCTTCAATGAAGCGCTGCGTTCGGCCCTCCGTGAAGATCCGGACATCATCCTGGTCGGCGAACTCCGCGACCTGGAGACCATCCGTCTGGCACTGACCGCTGCCGAAACCGGTCACCTGGTGTTCGGTACGCTGCACACCAGCTCGGCGGCCAAGACCATCGACCGCATCATCGACGTGTTCCCCGCCGGCGAGAAGTCGATGGTGCGCTCGATGCTGTCCGAGTCGCTGCGTGCGGTGATCTCGCAGGCGCTGTTGAAGAAGGTCGGCGGCGGGCGTACCGCCGCGTGGGAAATCATGGTGGGCACCCCGGCCATCCGCAACCTGATCCGCGAGGACAAGGTGGCGCAGATGTACTCGGCGATCCAGACCGGCCAGCAGATGGGCATGATGACGCTCGACCAGCATCTCCAGGACCTGGTCAAGCGCAGCCTGATCACGCGCAACCAGGCCAAGGATTACGCCAAGGACAAGCGCATTTTCGAATAGAGGTCGCGCCGGGCCCGGCCCGGTTCGATACGTTCGGTAGTGCCGGCCGCTGGCCGGCACCTGGCAATCTTCGGAGCACACCGCGATGAGCACCACCACCATCGACTTCACCTCGTTCCTCAAGCTGATGGCGCACCAGAAGGCGTCGGACCTGTTCATCACCGCCGGCATGCCGCCGGCGATCAAGGTCAACGGCAAGATCTCGCCGATCACCCAGACCCCGCTGACGCCGCAGCAGAGCCGCGACCTGGTGCTCAATGTGATGACGCCGGCGCAGCGCGAGGAGTTCGAGAAGACCCACGAATGCAACTTCGCCATCGGCCTGTCCGGTGTCGGCCGTTTCCGCGTGAGCTGCTTCTACCAGCGCAACCAGGTGGGGATGGTGCTGCGTCGGATCGAGACGCGCATTCCCACCGTGGAAGAGCTGAGCCTGCCGCCGATCATCAAGACGCTGGCGATGACCAAGCGCGGCATCATCCTGTTCGTCGGCGCGACCGGCACCGGCAAGTCGACCTCGCTGGCGGCGATGATCGGCTACCGCAACCACAACTCCACCGGGCACATCATCACCATCGAAGACCCGATCGAGTTTGTGCACAAGCACGAAGGCTGCATCATCACCCAGCGTGAAGTGGGCATCGATACCGACAGCTGGGAAGCGGCGCTGAAAAACACGCTGCGCCAGGCACCGGACGTCATCATGATCGGCGAGGTGCGGACCCGCGAAGGCATGGACCACGCCATCGCATTTGCCGAGACCGGCCACCTGGTGCTGTGTACGCTGCATGCCAACAACGCCAACCAGGCGATGGACCGCATCATCAACTTCTTCCCCGAGGACCGCCGCAACCAGCTGCTGATGGATCTGTCGCTGAATCTCAAGGGCGTGGTGGCCCAGCAGTTGATTCCCTCGCCGGACGGCAAGTCGCGCAAGGTGGCGATGGAGATCATGCTTGGCACGCCGCTGGTGCAGGATTACATCCGCGACGGCGAGATCCACAAGCTCAAGGAAGTGATGAAGGAGTCCGTGCAGCTGGGCATGCGCACGTTCGACCAGAGCCTGTTCGAGCTGTACCAGGCCGGCGAGATCAGCTACGAGGATGCCCTGCGCTACGCCGACTCGCAGAACGAAGTACGCCTGCGCATCAAGCTGTCGCAGGGCGGCGACGCGCGCACGCTGTCGCAGGGTCTGGATGGGGTGGAGATTTCCGAGATCCGCTGACGCGGCGGGGTCGGACGCGGGCGCGCGCGGTGCATGACCGGCGCGCCCTTGACCCGGTGCGTTTACCTCATCCGCGGATGAACGCCAGCAGATCCGGATTGATCACGTCGGCGTGGGTGGTGCACATGCCGTGCGGATAGCCTTTGTAGACCTTCAACGTGCCGTGCTTGAGCAGCTTGATCGCCAGCTCCGCCGAGTCGGCGATCGGCACGATCTGGTCGTCGTCGCCGTGCATCACCAGCACCGGCACGTCGATCTTCTTCAGGTCCTCGGTGAAGTCGGTTTCCGAGAAGGCCTTGATGCAGTCGTAGTGCGCGTTGATCGCGCCCATCATGCCCTGGCGCCACCAGTTGTCGATGATGCCCTGCACCGGCGGGGTGCCGTCGCGGTTGAAACCATAGAAGGGAATCGGTACCTCGCGGTAGAACGCGGCGCGCCCGGCCGCCAGCTGCGCGCGGAAGCCGTCGAACACCTCCCTGGGCGTGCCGCCCGGGTTGGTGGCGCTCTTGATCATGACCGGCGGCACCGCGCCGATCAGGACGGCCTTGGCAACGCGCCCGGGCTTGGCCTGGGCCACGTAATGGGCCACCTCCCCGCCGCCGGTGGAATGCCCCACGTGCACGGCGTCGCGCAGGTCCAGGTGCTCGGCCAGGGCATTGACGTCGGCCACATAGGTGTCCATCTCGTGGCCGTCACGGGTCTGCGAGGAGCGGCCGTGGCCACGCCGGTCGTGGGCGATCACGCGGTAGCCCTGCAGCAGGAAGAACTGCAGCTGGCTGTCCCAGTCGTCGGCGCTGAGCGGCCAGCCGTGGTGGAAGACGATCGGCTGGCCCTTGCCCCAGTCCTTGTAGAAGATCTGGGTGTTGTCCGGGGTGGTGACATACGGCATGACGCGAACTCCTTTGGGGGTGGGGGATACGCGGGGTGAGGCCAGCATGCTGCCGCAGCCGGGTGTTCAGCCGGCATGAAAAGAACCGGCGGCCGGCGGCGTGTCGATTCTCCACCCGCTGCAGCGTCGAACCGATGACAGGCGTGCCCTCCGGCCCGCCGCCCTGCGGAGTACCGAGATGAGCGACACCCCGATCAAAGGCCCTGCGTCCTACTTCCCATCCATCGAGAAAACCTATGGCCAGCCGGTCGGCCACTGGCTGGCGCTGCTGGTTACCCAGGGCGGGCTCAAGCACATGGAACTGGTGGCGTTCCTGAAAACCGAGCACGGGCTGGGCCACGGCCACGCCAATGCGCTGGTGGCCCACCACCTGCGCGGTGGGGGCGGCTGAACGGCCCGGCCAGCTGGCTGAACGATTTCAACTGCAACTGTCACGTAGATCGTGTCTAATACCGCCCCCACCCGCGGTACCCCCACGTGACTTCCCTTGATTCCCACAGCCCCGAGCCGTGCGGCGACGCTGACGGCCACCTGGTCACCGCCGGCCCGCTGACCCCGCCGCCGGACAGTGCCGGCACCGTCGCCGACGAGAAGGCGCTGCGCCATTCCGTTGCCGAGGACGTGCAGGGCATGCTGCTGGCCACGCTGGTGGCCTCGCTGGGCCTGGCCATCTTCGCCAAGGGCGGCCTGATGATCGGGGGCATGGCCGGGTTGGCGTTCCTGGCCCATTACGCCTTCGGCTGGAACTTCGGCCTGGTGTTCGTGCTGGTCAACCTGCCGTTCTACTGGGTGGCGGTGCGACGCATGGGCTGGGAGTTCACGCTCAAGACCTTCGCGGCGGTGACCGCCTGTGGCGTGCTGACCGACCTGCTGCCGCGCTGGGCCGATTTCGCCCACATCAGCTCGCTGTACTCGGCCATCGTCGGTGGCGCGCTGGCTGGCCTGGGCATCCTGTTCTACATCCGCCACCGTGCCAGCCTCGGCGGCATCGGCATCCTGGCGGTGTACCTGCAGCGCACCCGTGGCTGGAGCGCGGGCAAGGTGCAGATGTCCTTCGACACGCTGCTGATGTGCGTGGCCTTCTTCGTGCTGTCCCCGTCGAAGGTGATGTACTCGGCGATCGGCGCGGTGGTGCTCAGCCTGGTGCTGATGTTCAACCACCGCCCCGGCCGTTACATGGGCGTGTGACCCGAGGCGGCTGCCAGCCGCGCGAACACCGGGCAGTCCGGGCTGTGCGCGCCTGGCAGGTAGCCCAGGCTCATCAGGAACTCGCCGGTGATCTCACCCCCGGTGAAGCGGAAGGTCTTCTTGAACAGCTTCACCCAGGCCGCCTTGTCCTGCGGATGGTGCGCGTCCAGCCAGGCGGCGAAACTGCCGTGGCTGGCCCGCAGCTGCTGGATGACCTGCGCGTTGTGGACGGCGGCATGCACCTTGAGCCGGTTGCGGATGATGCCGGCGTCGCCCAGCAGGCGTTCGATGTCGCGCTCGCCATAGGCGGCCACGGTGTCCACATCGAAACCGTCGTAGGCGGCACGGAAGCCCTCGCGTTTCTTCAGGATGGTCTCCCAGCTCAGCCCAGCCTGGTTGATCTCCAGGATCAGCCGTTCGAACAGCTCGCGTTCGTCGCGTTGCGGGAAGCCGTACTCGTGGTCGTGGTAGTGGCCATGCACGGGATGGCCAGGGGCGATCAGGCAGTAGCCGCTCACGGGGTGTCCTCGGACGAAGGGGGAGGGGTCTGGATGTCCTGCGGCTCGCCGCCATCCAGTGATACCTGCGGCCAGCGCGGGCGATGCAGCGTGATGCTGCCCTGGCGCACTGCGGTCTGGATGCGGCCGGTGCTGCCGGCCCAGAAGGTGAGGGTACCGCCGTCACGCCACTGTGCGCCTTCCAGGACATGCAGCTGGCAGGACGATCCCACCGTGCCGCTCACATCGCACAACAGCATCTCGTCGCGGCCGTCGCCATCCAGATCGCGGCGCAGGGCGACGCACGGATGGCCGGGCCGCAGGCAGTCGTTGGCGGACACCTTGCCGGCGAGCAGCGCGTCCCACCAGGCGGTATCCGGTGCCGGGCTGTTGGCGGCAGGCACGAGCTGGCGCTGCAGCACCGCGCGCTCGGTGACCGCCGCCACCGACGACGACGACGTCGCACGGTCGCCATGCCAGCGCGACTGGCGCGCCAGCGCGGCATCGATCACCGCCACGGCGGCGGGAGCGTCCTTGAAGCCCGGGGCGTCACGCAGCGCCTGCAGGGCCTGGTAGCCGCGCCGGCCGAGCTCGAAACGCAGTACGCGTGCATCATCTTCCTCGATCTGCGGCGCCTGCGCCTGCAGGCGGGCGACCTGGCTGTGCACGCTCAGCCGCACCGGGTCCAGCAGGGGCGTATGCGGCAGCACCGCAGCGGCCAGCACGGCCCAGCAGACCCATCGGTTGATCGTCTCGATGCCCTGCAACCAGCGCGGGAACCGGCGCAGCGCGGCCCACGCGTAGCCGAGCGCGTACCCGGCCAGCAGCAGCGCGATCAGCGCCACCCACACCCGCGGCAGCGTCCAGCCATGCTGCTCCACGCGCAGGGCCACTGCGTAGAGGGCCAATCCGGCGTAGACCGGCAACGCCAGCAGGCTGGCATCCACCAGCCGCCGCAACCACGCCGGATACGGCGTCACGTCGCTGTCCTGCTGGTAAACCGCATTGGTGAACACCACCAGCAGCGCCACGATGGAGAGCAGCAGGGCGGCAGCCGAGCGGGTCTTCCACAGCGGTTCCAACCCGGTGAACGGCAGGCTGCACACGAACAGCACCGCGATGAACGCCAGCAGTGGCAGCAGCCCCTTGCACACCGCGAACAGCACCTGCCGGGTGACCTGCACCGCGCGCTGCTGGGTGCGTCCGATCAGGATGCCAAAGCCCATCAGCGTGCCGGTGGCCAATGCGATGAAGGCGCCCTGCTGGAACAGGTCGCGGAAGAAGCGGATATCCACCAGCATGAACAGCAGTGCCCACAACGACAGCAGCAGCCAGGTCAGTCCGGTGAACGCCACCGCCAGGGCCAGCGTCAGGGCGTTCTGCCAGGCGTGTTCAAACAACGCGGTGTAGGTGGCGCGCCAATGGCCGCTGGCGAGCCGGTACTGCCACCACGGCAGCAGCACGAAGAAGCCCACCGCCATGCTCAAGGCAAATGGCGTCACCAGCGGGCCTTCGGCCAGGCCGGGCGCGCCCTGCAGATTCCAGCCGATCCAGCCGGACAGCGCCAGCACACCCAGCAGGCCGACGGCGGCGTGCGCCCAGAGACGGCGGTCGTTGAGCCGTGTTGCCGCCAGTACGATCGCGCCCGGTATCAGCAGGACGGCCGCGTTCCAGCACAATTGGCCGGTGATGCTGTCGAACGGCCAGGTGGTATCTGCCTGGGTGGCGATGTACAGCAGCAGTCCCTGCAACAAGGCAATCAGCACGATCGCGCTGCGGGTGTTCAGCGGCAGCGGCGGGCTGTCGTTCATGGAGGCTCTCCTTGCGTGAGTGCGTGCATCGTAGCGGAGGGCTCACGCCGGTGCGCAGGCCAGCGGGTAGAATGGCCCCATGTCCGAGCTTTCCACCTCTCTCGCCCATCATTTCCTGGTCGCGCTGCCGTCGCTGAGCGATCCCCCGTTCGCGCGCGGCGTTGCGCTGATCTGCCAGCACGACGACAACGGTGCGATGGGAGTACTGGTCAACCAGCCTTCCGAGTACACCCTCGGCGACGTGCTGGCGCAGATGGAGATCCCGACCGATGACGGCGCGCTGCGTGGGCAGATCGTGCTCAACGGCGGACCGGTGCATCCCGAACGCGGCTTTGTGATCCATGACGATGCGCGACCGTGGGATTCCAGCCTCAACGTGGGCCAGGGTGTGTACCTGACCACCTCGCGCGACATCCTCGAAGCGATGGCCCGCGGCGAAGGCCCGCGCAACGCGCTGGTCACGCTGGGCTGCGCGGGATGGAGCGAAGGCCAGCTTGAAAGCGAACTGGCCGACAACAGCTGGCTCACCGTGCCGGCCGACGAGGAGCTGCTGTTCACCACGCCGCTGGAGCAGCGCTGGCAGGGCGCGGCCTCGCGCATCGGCGTGGATCTGTTCCGCCTCACCGACTACAGCGGCCATGTCTGAGCCGACCGCCACCGCGCCCGGCACCATCCGCCGAGACGGCACCGTGCTCGGTTTCGACGTGGGCTCGCGCCGGATCGGTGTGGCCATCGGCAGTTCGTTCGGCACGCATGCCCGGGCCATCGCGGTTGTGGATGTGCATGGCAATGGGCCGGACTGGGCAGCGGTCGAACGCCTGCTCAAGGAATGGCGCCCGGACGGGCTGGTGGTTGGCGATCCGCTGACCCTGGACGGCCAGGACCAGCCCAACCGCAAGCGCGCGCAGGGTTTCGCGCGGCAGCTGCGCGAACGTTTCAAATTGCCGGTGGTGCTGATCGACGAGCGCTCCAGCTCGGTCGAGGCGGCACGCCGGTTTGCGGTCGAGCGCGCCGAAGGCCGCAAGCGTCGCCGTGATGCCGCCACCCTGGATGCGGTGGCCGCAGCGGTGATCATCGAACGCTGGCTGTCTTCGCCCGACGACGCCACCCCCGTTTCCTGACCCCCAGACCTAGCCCATGACCGCCTCGCAACTCGATTCCGATGGACGCCTGCGCCACCTGCTGACCCTGGAAGGGCTTCCCCGCCAGACCCTGCTGCAGCTGCTCGACCGGGCCGGCCAGATCCGCGACGCCGCGGTCGGCCGGGTCGGCAACAAGCGTCACGTGCTGGGGGGCTCGGCGGTGTGCACCCTGTTCTTCGAACCGTCCACGCGCACGCGCAGTTCGTTCCAGCTGGCTGCACAGCGACTGGGCGCGGATGTGCTGAACTTCGACGCGTCGACCTCGTCCACGCGCAAGGGCGAAACCGCATGCGATACGCTGAAGAACCTGGAAGCGATGGGCGTGCGCGGCTTTGTCGTACGCCATCCCGATGACGGCGCCGTGGCTGCGCTGGCCGCGGCCGCAGGCGAGGGCACGGCCCTGGTCAATGCCGGTGACGGCCGCAGCGCGCACCCGACCCAGGGCCTGCTCGACATGTTGACCCTGCGCCAGGCCAAGGGCAGCGATTTCTCGAAAATGAAGGTGATCATCGTCGGCGACGTGAAGCACTCGCGCGTGGCCCGTACCGATCTGCATGCGCTGCGCACGCTGGGCGTGGGCGAGATCCGCGTGTGCGGCCCGCAGTCGCTGCTGCCGGACGACGACACCCTGAAAGGCTGCATCGTCGGCCAGGATTTCGACGCCATGCTGGAAGGCGCCGATGCGCTGATGATGCTGCGCCTGCAGCGCGAGCGCATGGAAGAAGGCCTGGTGCCGTCGCTCGAGCAGTATCACGCGCAGTACGGCCTGGATGCCGCGCGCCTGAAGCGTGCCGGCCAGGAGGCCGCCGTGCTGCACCCCGGCCCGATCAACCGCGGCGTGGAAGTCACCGACGAAGTGGCCGACGGCCCGCAGTCGTGGGTGCTGCGCCAGGTCGCCAACGGCGTCGCCGTGCGCATGGCGGTGCTGGAAACGCTGCTGGGGTAAGGACCGCTCGCCGGCACTCCGGTGCCTGTGGACCGCATCAAGCGCCGGCCAGCGGCCGGCCACGCCCGGACGTCGCGGGCCCCGTGGCCGGATGGCGGGCGGCCTGAGGTGGGTTCAGTTGGGTGGAGTGGATGGGCGCCGGCCGGCGGCCTGCTCCAGCTGGTCGATGTAGATCAGTTCGTTCCTGGCGGTCTTGCTGTCGGGGTCGATTTTCTGCGAGGCGAGGTAGGCGGCGCGCGCGCTTGGGAGATCGCCCAGTTCGATGTGGGCGAAGCCGACGCCACGCAGGGCGAGGGCTTCCATGCGGCGGTTCTCGGGTTGGCTGCGGGCCAGCTCGAGGGCGCGGGTGTAGGCGTCCATCGCGCCCTGCCAATCCTTGCGCCGGACCAGGGCCGCGCCGCGTTCGCACAGCGCTTCGGCATCGTAGGGCGCCACCGCGATGGCCTTGTCCAGCCACCGCAGCGCGGCGTCCACGTCGTCGTGCTCCAGAGCGATGTAGCCCAGGTGGTTGTAGGCCTTGGCACAGGCCAGGTCCAGCCATTCGGTCGGCGTGCCACGCCCCGGGCCTTCCATGTACATCGCGTACTGGCGGTGGGTCTGGAAACTCAGTGCACGGCGCCCGGGTACCGCCTGCTGCGCATCGCAGTAGCGCACGGCGTCGGTGAGTACCGGTGCGGCGGCGGCGGGGTTGCCGGCCAGACTGAGGTCCACTGCGTCCTGCACGGCAGTGCGGTACTGCGTGCCCAGCGCGGGTTCGCCCTGCGCGGCGGGCAGCGCGGTGGTGACGCTGTAGCTGGAGGACGGCGGTTCCTGGGCCAGCCCCAGGGGCGGAACGGCAAGGGCAATCAACAGTACCTGCGGGCGCACACGCATCGTCAGCTTCCATGCAACCAGTGTGGCGGCGACGATACCGCGTCTTCGGGCCGGATGTCAGTGCTGCGTCTGCGCCCAGAGCCACGACCACATCGCCGGATCGGCATAGGTCGCATCCCAGGCGTTGTGGTTGCCCTGCGGGTACTCGGTATAGCGCACGTCGCGGGCACCGGCCTGCTGGAAGGCGGCGTAGAGCCGGCGGTCGTCGTCGGGCAGCACCACGTCGTCCAGCGCGCCGTGGAAGATCCAGATCGGGGTCTGCTTCAGGCGCTGGGCGATGGTGGCATACGGGTCGCTTTCGTGCGCGACGTCCTCTACGCGCAGGGTGGGGCGTACCGCGCGCGGGGCCGCTACCGCGCCGCACACCGGGACGATCGCGGCGAAGCGGGTGGGGACGTCCAGAGCGATGTTCCAACTGCCGTAGCCCCCCATCGACATGCCGGTCAGGTATTGCCGGCGGGGATCGGCCCCGAACTCGGCGATGGTCGCATCGAGGGCGGCCAGGGCGATGCGGTTGTTGTCGTCGGACCAGTGCTGGTTCTGCGGCACCTGCGGCAACACGACCAGACCCGGAAAGCTGTCCGCGTTCTGGCGGAGGTACGGCCCAAGCCCGGCCAGCGTCTGGCGGCGGCCATCACGACCGCGTTCGCCCGAGCCATGCAGGAACAGCACTACCGGCAGCGCACCGCGCGAGGCCGCCGCGCCGCGTGGCACGAAGACCTGGTAGTACGAGGTTCGGCCATCGACCTTGACCGCGCGGCCGACGAAGGTGCCGGTCGCGTCGTCCGGGGTGGACGCGCATCCGGTCACCATCATCATCGCCACCGCCCACAGCAGCCATCCACCCCAGCGTCGCGCCATTGTCGTGCCCTGATTGAAATCGATTTCAGTCTAGGCGGCGCGGCGTGCCGTGGCATCGTGCAGTGCGTCAGTCCCGCTGCGGTGCGGCCGCCAGGATCTGCAACTGCTCGATCGCTTCGGGGTGGCCGTCGGCGGCGGCGGCCTGCACCTGCGCCAGACTGGGGTGGACCACCAGCAGCAGGGGGTTCTCGCACTGGGGGCAGTCGAACTCGGCCTCGTCCTCGTGCAGTTCCAGTGTCATCTGGCGCGCGCTGCCGTGCCATTCACAGGCGGGGCAGGCATGGGTCTGCTCGCGCCAGCCGGGCTGGAAGTAGTTGTCGAGAGTGAGCGCCATAGGGGTGTCCGGGTCAGTGCAGCAGGATCAGGGTGGCCAGGCCGAGGAAACTGAAGAAGCCCATGACGTCGGTCACTGCGGTGACCACCACGGTGCCGGCCACGGCCGGATCGACGTTCATGCGCTTGAGCAGCAGCGGCAGCAGCACGCCGGCCAGCGCGGCGGCGCAGAAATTGATGATCAGCGCGAGCGTGATGACCAGCGAGAGCAGGAAACTGTGGAACCACAGGAAGGCGATGATGCCGACCACGGTGCCGATCAGGGTGCCGTTGATCAGCGCCACCCGCGATTCCTTCCACAGCAGGATGCGCGCATTGCTCTGGCCCACCTGGCCCAGCGCGATGCCGCGCACCATCAGGGTCAGCACCTGCACGGCGGCGTTGCCGCCGACGCCGGCCACGATCGGCATCAGCACCGCCAGGGCCACCACTTTCTGCAGGGTCATCTCGAACTGACCGATCACGCTGGCGGCGAGGAAGGCGGTGCACAGGTTGATGCCCAGCCAGACCACGCGGCCGCGCACGGCGCGCCTGATCGGCGAGAACAGGTCTTCCTCTTCGTCCAGACCGGCGGCGCCCAGCGCCTGGTGCTCGGCCTGCGACCGGATGATGTCGACCACGTCATCGATGGTGATGCGGCCGAGCAGGATGTTGTTGTCATCCACCACGGGCGCCGACACCCAGTCATGGTCGGAGAACTGGCGGGCCACTTCGTCGGCACTCTCACCGACGTCGATGGCCGGCTGCTCGTCGTCGATCAGCCGGTTGATCGGGGTGTTGTCCTCATGGGTGACCAGCGATGCCAGCGACAGCCGGCCCAGGTACTGGTGACGGCGGCTGACCACGAACAGGTGATCGGTATGGTCCGGGAGCTCGCCGCGCAGGCGCAGGTAGCGCAGCACCACGTCGACGTTGACGTCGGCGCGCACGGTCACCACGTCCGGGTTCATCAGGCGGCCGGCACTGTCCTCGGGATACGACAGCACCTGCTCGAGCCGCTCGCGGTTCTCGCGGTCCATCGACTTGAGCACTTCATCGATGACCGTGTCCGGCAGGTCTTCGACCAGGTCGGCCAGATCGTCGATGTCGAGATCTTCGACCGCAGCGATGATTTCGTCGGGGTCCATGTCCGCGAGCAGGCTCTCGCGCACTTCCTCACCGACGTGGACCAGCACCTCACCGTCGTCTTCCGGGTCGACCAGTCCCCACACCACCTCGCGCTTGCCCGGCGGCAGCGATTCGAGCAGGTTGCCGATCTCGGCCGGTGCCAGCGTATTGACCAGCCGGCGTACCGGACCCAGGCGCCCGCTGTCCAGTGCATCGGACAACAGCCGCAGCTGGCGTGCCGTCTTGTCGTGGCGTACGGCTTCGGCCATGCGCAGCTCCTGCGGAAAAAGAAAAGGCCGCTATCCCGGAGAGGATGCGGCATCGGCGGTGGTCAGCGCGTCATTATCGCGCGCTTGTGTGTCAATCGGGTAGGTGCGCGGGGTGGGCCGCACGCGGCGCGATGGCGCCGGCTGCTGGCCGGCAACCACGCAGATTCATCCGCCTGCCTTCTCGATCCAGCGTTCGATGCCACGGCGGTCCCGCGCCTGCAGCAGCTTGGGCGCCATTGCCTGCAGCATCGACAGGTCGCTGTCACGGATGGCGCGGCGGACTTCCAGCAGGGTGCCCGGGTGCAGGCTGAACTCGGTGAGCCCCAGCGCCAGCAGCAGGGGGGTCATGCGCGGATCGCCGGCGATCTCGCCGCAGACCGCCACCGGGATGTCGTAGGCCTGGCCGGTGCGCAGGATGTGCGAGAGCAGGCGGATCACCGCAGGATGCAGCGGCGAGTACAGCTCACCGACCGCTTCGTTGTTGCGGTCGGCTGCGAGCAGGTACTGCACCAGGTCGTTGGTGCCGATCGACAGGAAGTCGACCAGGTCGATGAAACTCTCCAGCGCGATGGCGGCGGCAGGCACCTCGATCATGGCGCCGAACGGGATGTGTTCGGCCACCTCGTGGCCCTCGGCGCGCAGCAGGTCGGCCTGCTTGTTCAAGCGCCGGCGCACCGCCAGCACTTCCTCGCGGGTGCTCACCATCGGGATCAGGATGCGCAGCTTGCCGTAGGCCGAGGCGCGCAGGATCGCGCGCAGCTGGGTATCGGCCACTTTGGGCCGGGCCAGCGACAGGCGCACTCCGCGCAGGCCCAATGCCGGATTCTCTTCGTTGCTCAGGGTCAGCCCGGTGCGGTCGGCCTTGTCCGCGCCCAGGTCCAGGGTGCGGATGGTGACGGGCCGGCCGCTCATGCCAAGCGCGGCGTCGCGGTAGGTTTCGAACTGCTCCTGCTCGTCCGGCAGCTCGTTGCGCTGCAGGAACAGGAATTCGGTGCGGTACAGACCCAGGCCCTGCGCGCCGAGGGCGTGCGCCTGGGTGACATCCTCACTGGATTCGGCATTGGCGAGCAGGACGATGTCGACGTTGTCGCGGGTGCGGCTGGGCTTGGTGCGCAGCCGGCCCAGTTCGCGCTGCTCGCGCGCATGTTCGCGCAGCCGCCCGCGGTAGTCGCGCAGGTCCGGTGCGTGCGGGTTGATGGTGACGGTGCCGTCGCTGCCGTCCATGATCAGCACGTCGCCGTCGGCCACCTTCTGCAGCACGTTGGGCACGTTGACGATCAGCGGCAGGTGCAGGCTGCGCGCCAGGATCGCGCTGTGCGACAGCGCGCTGCCGCCGGCGGTGACGATGCCGACCACGCCGTGCGCCTGCAATTGTGCGAGCTCGGACGGGGCGATGTTGTCGCAGACCAGAATCTCCCCGGCCATGCCTTTGACGTCGGGCGGGCGCTTCTGCAGGAAGGCGTGGATGCGGCCGATCACATGGTCCAGATCGTCCATGCGGCTCTTCAGGTAGGCATCGTCCATGCCGTCGAAGACCTTGGCCAGCCGGTCACGCTGCACGCGCAGGGCATAGCCGGCGCTGTACGGACCGCTGCGGATCAGTTCATCCAGCCCGAACAGCAGCTCCGGGTCGTCCAGCAGCAGCGCGTGCAGGTCAAGGAACTCGCCGGCCTCCTGGTTCAGCGCGCCGTGCAGCCGTTGGCGCAGGTCGTGCATTTCGCCGCGGGCGGCGTCCACCGCGCTATGCAGCCGCTTGAGCTCGGCATCCACCTTGGCGGCGGGAATGCGCTGCTCGGCCACCTCCAGCACGTGCGGCAGGCGGACCCGCGCACGCCCGAGCGCGTTGCCGCGCGAGGCACCGTGGCCGCCCAGCAGCACCGCCCCGGACGCGGTCCGTGACGTGGTGCTGGCGGCCGGTCGCGACGGTTGCCCCGGCATGCTCAGCTGTCCTCGTCGAAACGCCGTTCGAACAGCGACACCACCGCATCCATCGCGGCAGCTTCGTCCTCGCCGTCGATGCGCACGGTCACCGGGGTGCCTTGGCCGGCGGCCAGCAGCATGACGCCCATGATGCTCTTGGCGTTGATCTCACGGCCCTTGGCGGCCATGGTCACGTTGCAGCGGAAGGGCGCCAGCTCCTGCACCAGCTTGGCAGTGGCGCGGGCATGCAGGCCCAGACGGTTGGATACAGTGAGTTCTCGTTCAAGCATCGTCGACAATCGCTCCATTGCGAGTGCCTGCCGCAGCAGTGGCAGGTAGTTGATCCAGTCCCTGTTCCGGATAATTCATCACCCGCAACAACATCGGCAGGCTAAGCGCCGAAACCCGGCGCGCCGGGGTGCCCAGACGAGCCAGCTGCCCGGCCAGATTGCTGGGGCTGGCGCCGTACAGGTCGGTCAGGATCAGCACGCCCTGTCCACTGTCCACCCGGCGCAAGGCGGCCGAGGCGAGTGGGAGCAGGGCGTCCAGGTCTGCGTCGAACGGTACTTCGAAAGCGTCGGTCTTCAGCGGCAGGTGCCGCAGCAACCGGGTTGCCACGTCCAACAGGGAAGTGCCAACACCGGGGTGGGTTACGAGGAGAATGCCACAGGTCATTGCCAAACGTTAACAGGTCAACGTGAATTGGCGATAGCCGCAAAACAGGGGCGCTGTATCCCGTATTCATGATGAGTCGGTGTGGCGCCTGCGCCGGGTGTCCCGGAGAGCCGGCCAGCGGCCGGCTCGACGGATCAATCCAGTTCGCGATGGAACGTGGCCACGTCCGGCCAGCCCTGGTCCCGCGCATGCCGGGCCATCCGCTCGGCCAGGTACACCGAACGGTGCTTGCCGCCGGTGCAGCCGAAGGCGACAGTCACGTAGCTGCGGGTGTCGTTGCCCAGGCGCGGCAGCCAGGTGTCGAGGAAATCCACCAGCTGGGCGGCATAGCGCTTTACGTCCGGCTGCTCGTCCAGGTACTCGCGCACCCCCCGGTCGCGGCCCGACAGCGGGCGCAGTTCCGTGTTCCAGTGCGGATTGGGCAGCACGCGGACGTCGAACACGAAGTCGGCCTCGGCCGGCACGCCGCGCTTGTAGGCGAACGACTCGAACAGCAGGGACAGCTTGCTGCCGTGGTTGAGCGCGAACCCTGTCACCACCTTGCGGCGCAGCTGGTGCACGTTGAGGTCGGTGGTGTCGATCACGGCATCGGCGGCGCGGCGCAGCGGGGCGGTCAGTTCGCGCTCGCGGGCGATCGCCTCGGGCAGCGACAGGCCAAGCTGGCTCAGCGGGTGGCGGCGCCGGGTGTCGGCGTAGCGCTTGAGCAGGGTTTCATCGGTGGCATCGAAGAACAGCAGCTGGGCGTCGAGCCCGGCGGCCTTGGCATCCTCGCGCCAGTGCGAAAGCTGGGTCAGGTCGCTCTGCGCGCGCACGTCGATGCCCACCGCCAGCCGGCGCGGGCCCTCGGTGCCGCTGTCGCCGAGCAGGCTGCGCACGAAGTCCGGCAGCAGGTTGATCGGCAGGTTGTCCGAGCAGTAGTAGTCGAGGTCTTCGAAGGTCTTCAGTGCGACCGTCTTGCCCGAGCCGGACAGCCCGCTGACGATTATCAGCGTGGCCGGGGGCGGGGCAGTGGCGGGGGCAGTGGGCAGGCTCATGGGGTGCGGCGTTCCAACATGTTGCTGTGGCGGGCGATGAACATCGCGGCGGGGTCGATACCCTTGGTACGTAGAATGTGCAGCCGGGTGGCCGCTTCGGTCAGCACGGCCAGGTTGCGGCCGGGCATCACCGGCAGGGTGATCAGCGGCACGTCCAGGTCCAGCACGTGGCGGGTGCCCGAATCGCCGGTGAGGCGTTCGTACCCGTGGGGTGTCGGCTCGGTCATCGGCTTGGTCAGGTGGACGATCAGCCGAAGGTACTTGTTCTTCTTTACCGCGGTGTCACCGAACATCTCCCGCACGTTCAGCACGCCCAGTCCGCGCACTTCCAGCAGATCCTGCAGCAGCTCCGGGCAGGTGCCGTCGAGCACGTCCGGGGCGATCTGGGTGAACTCGGGGGCGTCATCGGCCACCAGCCGATGGCCGCGGCTGAGCAGCTCCAGGGCCAGCTCGCTCTTGCCCGACCCGGCCTCGCCGGTGATCAGCACGCCGATGGAGTAGATCTCCATGAATACGCCATGCAGGATCACCCGCGGCGCCAGCGTGCGCGCCAGATGGTAGGACAGATGGTTGAGCAGCTCGTGGCCGCGCTTGGGCGAGACCCACAGCGGGGTCTGCGACTCGTCGGCGGCCGCGCGCAGGTCTTCCGGGCAGGACTGGTTGCGGGTGATCACCAGCGCCAGCGGATGCGACTGCATGATCCGCTCGATGGTCTCCCAGCGCTGGCGCGAGTCCAGCGAATCCAGCCAGGACAGTTCCTCGGTGCCGAGGATCTGCACTTTGTTGGGGTAGATCGCGTTGAGGTAGCCGGCCAGCGAGGGCCGGCGCGACACGGTATTGCCGGCCTCGAGCTCGCGGCGCTCGCCCTTCTGCCCGGCCACCCAGCGCAGGCTGAGGCGATCGCGCTGCTGTTCGAACAATTCGCGTGCGGTGATGCTCGTATTCATGCGGCACTCGCCGGCGGAGGGAATTCGATGACCTGGCGCAGGGCGTCGCCGTCGCGCGCCTCGCGCAGTGCCTGGCGGATGGCCGGTTCGGAGAACAGTTCGGCCAGCTCGGACAGCAGCATCAGATGTTGATGGGTGTAGTGCGCGGGGACGGCGATGGCGAACACCAGGTCCACCGGTTCGTCGCTGCCGAACTCCACCGGTGACTCCAGGCGCAGCAGGGCACCGCGGGGGCGCTCGAGCAGCGGCGCGCGGCCGTGCGGGATGGCGATGCCGTGCCCGATCCCGGTGCTGCCCAGCGCTTCGCGCTGGCACAGGTTCTGGTAGATCAGCTCGGCATTGGCTTCGCGGCAGGCCAGCAGGCGGGCGGCCGCTTTGAGGACACTGTCGCGGTCGGCGGCCGGCAACACTTGCGTGCGCACGGCCGCCAGGAGGTCAGTCAAAGGCATGTCAGGGAAGAACGAGGGCGTCAGCCCTCATTGTCGCCCACCGGCAGCGGCAGCGGCGCGTGCTGCTGCTTTTTCTCCTTGTGCTTGATCACGAGGCGGTCGAGCTTGTCGGCCAGGATATCGATGGCGGCGTACATGGTCGGGCCGCTGGCGTCGGCGTGCAGGGTCTGCCCGGGGACGTTCACACTGGCATCTGCATGGTGGTCCGGCTTGCGGATCGACAGCTGCACGCGAATCTCGCAGTGCTGGTCGAAATGCTTCCCCAGCCGCTTCAGCTTGGTTTCCACGTACTCGTTCAGAGCGGGGGTGAGTTCAAGCTGCTGGCCATACGTTTCGATGCGCATCGGGTTTCTCCTTCGTTCGGATTTGCCAATGAACCTTCCCGCCTGGCGCGGTGGAGCGTCAGGCGATTCTTACTCTTTCGTGCGAGGCGGAAATGTTCATGGCCTCACGATACTTCGCCACGGTGCGCCGCGCCACCGGTATTCCCGAGGTCTTGAGCAGGTCAGCCAGCTTGGCGTCAGAAAGCGGCTTGCGCGGGTTCTCGTCGTCGATCAGGCGCCGGATCATGGCCTGGATGGCGGTGCTGGAGGCTTCCCCGCCGCTGTCGGTATCGATGCCCGAGGCGAAGAACGACCGCAGCGCCAAGGTGCCGCGGGGGGTGCGGACGTATTTGCGTGCGATGGCGCGGGAGATGGTCGATTCGTGCAGGCCCAGCTCGCCGGCCACCTCGCGCAGCGTCAGCGGGCGCAGGGCCTGTTCGCCGAACTCCAGGAAGGCGGCCTGCTGCTGCAGCAGGCAGCGCACCACCCGCAGCAGGGTTTCGCCCCGGGCTTCCAGGCCCTTGAGCAGCCAGCGCGCTTCCTGCAGGTGGGCGCGCAGGTAGCCGGCGTCGCTTTCCCCGCAGCGGCGGATCATCTGTTCGTAGCCCCGGTGGATCACGACCCGGGGGCCGGCATGGCCGGCCAGGGCCGCCCGCCAGATGCCGTTCTGGCGCCAGACCACGCAGTCGGGCACCACGTAGCTGTCGTGGGAAAGCTCGCCGATCTGGGTGCCGGGGCGGGGGTCCAGGGTCCGCAGCAGCTGCACGGCGGTGTCCACTTCGGCCAGTGGCTCGCGCAGCTCGTGGGCAATGCCGGCCACGCCGCTGCGCGGCAGGCGCTCCAGCGGGCCGTCGGCGATGCGGCGGGCCAGGGCCAGCCCGGGGGTGTCGGCGGGCAGCACGTCCAACTGCAGGCGCAGGCACTCGCCCAGGCTGCGCGCGCCGATCCCGATCGGGTCGAAGCGCTGGATCTGGTGCAGGACGGTCAGGATTTCCGCTTCACTGGCGTGGATGCCCGGGAGCAGGGTGTCGGCGATGGCGCTCAGCGGCTCGCGCAGATAGCCATCATCCTCGAACGCATCGATCAGCGCCGCGCCGATGCTGCGGTCGCGGCTGGAGAGGTGGGACAGGTGCAGCTGCCACAGCAGGTGGTCGGCCAGCGATTCGGTTTCGGCCACGCGCTCGGCGGCGCTACCGGTGTCGTCGTCATCGAACGAGCCGCCGCTGTTGCCGCTGCTCCAGTCGCCCTCGCCAGGCGCCCAGTCATCCGCACCGGGACCGGCGGCATCGGCATCCCGGTCGCCGTGCTCCTCGCCGTCGCCTGCATTCACGGTCGTGGCGGTCTCGCCCGGCAGGGCCTCCAGCGCCGGTTCGGCGTTCTCGGCCCATTCCAGCAGCGGGTTGGTCTCCACTGCCTCGGCGATTTCCAGGTCGAGCTCGGCGCTGGACATCTGCAGCAGCTTGATGGCCTGACGCAGCTGCGGCGTCATGACCAGTTGTTGCCCCATCGATGTCTGCAGCCGTGCTTTCATGCCTGTGCCGAACGGAGGGAAGGCGTTGCGGCGGCCGCTGGATCAGAGCTTGAAGGTGTCCCCAAGGTAGACGCGTCGGACGTCGGCGTTGGCCAGGATCTCGTCCGGCGCGCCCTGTGCCAGCACGCTGCCCTCGTTGAGGATATACGCGCGGTCGCAGATTCCCAAGGTTTCGCGCACATTGTGGTCGGTGATCAGGACCCCGATCCCGCGCTGCTTGAGGTGGGTGACGATGCGCTGGATCTCACCGACCGAAATCGGGTCCACGCCGGCGAACGGTTCATCGAGCAGGATCAGGCGCGGGCGGGCCGCCAGCGCGCGCGCGATCTCGCAGCGACGGCGCTCGCCGCCGGACAGGCTGGCGCCGAGCTGGTCGGCAACGTGACCGATCTGCAGTTCGTCGAGCAGCGAGTTGAGCTCCTTCTCGCGGCCGTCCTTGTCCAGGTCTTCGCGCAGTTCCAGCACCAGCCGCAGGTTGTCGGCCACGGTCAGCTTGCGGAACACCGACGGTTCCTGCGGCAGGTAACCCACGCCCTGCTTGGCGCGGGTGTACATCGGGTCGCCGGTGATGTCCTTGCCGTCCAGCACGATGCTGCCGGCATCGGCTTCGACCAGCCCGACAATCATGTAGAAGCAGGTGGTCTTGCCGGCGCCGTTCGGCCCGAGCAGGCCGACCACTTCACCGGCGTCCAGGGTCAGGCCGAAATCCTTCACCACTTCGCGCTGCTTGTAGCGCTTGCGCAGGCCTTTGGCGACGAGCATTACTTCTTGCTCCCGGCAGCGGCCGGCGCGGCGGCCTTGGCCTTCGGCTGGATCACGGTGCGCACACGGGTGCCGTCGCCACCGCTGTTCATCTCGCCGGTACGGGTGTTGTAGGTCATCTTCTGGCCGGCATTGGTGCCGCGCGCGCTCTTGACGTTGTAGTTGCCGGTCATCGTGAGCACTTCGCCCTTGATGTCGTAGTCGATGCGGTCGGCCGAGGCATCCATCCAGCTGCCGTCATCGAGTTGCTGCTTGAGCTTGGCCTGCTTGCCGGTGAATACCGCACGCACCGGCTCGCCGTCCTTGAGGTAGATCTCCGCTTCGGACGAGCGCAGGTCCAGCGTGCCCTGGATGACGATGACGCCCTGAGACAGGGTGGTCTTGCCATTGCCGTCGAGCGTGCCGGTCTGCGCGCCCGCGTCGATGGACATCGGCTCGTTGCGGTCGGTGGACTTGGCGCTGGCGGCGAAGGCGGGGACGAGAAGACTGATCGCGCAGGCGGCTGCAAAGAGGATCTTCATGAGGTGGTCTGTTCTGCCGGTGTTGGGGCCGGGCCGTGGGGCCGGGGCGGTATCGGGGTCACGGCTGGCACCATGCCAGACGCGTGGAGGGGGCATCCGCTGCTGGCCTGCGCCTGTCCGGGGACGGCGGCACGGCCGGCAGCCTGGTCAGCGGGTGGGCGTGTAGCTGCCCTTGGACTGACTGAGGAAACGGTAGGTCTTGGTCTTGGAATCCAGTTCGAACCCGACCCCGGACTGCATCATACCCGGGCGGGTCATGGTGACCTTGGCATCGGTGCTGGCGCGGTTCTCCTTGGGGAACACGTCGAGGTGGTCGGTGCGGAACGTGGTGGGGGGTACCGCAGGCACCTTCGGGCTGTCGCCGCTGACGTTGCCGGTCAGTTTGAGCTGCTCGCCCTTGGCGCTGACCCAGCCCTTGTCGCTGCGCAGCTCCCAGTGGTTGCCGTCCTGGTCGGGCAGCAGGAACACCGGGGTGGTGATGTTCATGGTGGCGTCGCTGCGGGTGCGTTCCAGCAGCGGCGCGCGCAGGGTGGTGGACTCCTTGCCCTGTTCGTCGAGCGCCACGATCTGGAAGTCGTGCAGCACGTAGTCCTTGCCGCCGTCGTCGCCGGCCACGATGTCGCTCCTGCTGCCATTGCGCAGCAGCGACCAGCCGCTGAGCAGCGCGGCAACCAGCAGCAGGGCGCCCAGTCCGGTCCGCCAGCTCATGCGCCGAACCTCGCCAGCACCGCATCGACCTTGCCCTGAGCGGCCAGCAGCACATCGCACAGTTCGCGGGCCGCGCCGCGGCCGCCATCGGCGCGGGTCTGCCAGTGGACGCGCTCGGCGATCCAGGGATGTGCATTGGCCGGGGCCACCGCCAGGCCGACCGCGCACAGCGGCGCGAGGTCCGGCAGGTCATCGCCCATGAAGGCGACCTGGTCCAGGCCGATGTCGTGTTGGGCGCACAGCGCGCGCACGCTGGCCAGCTTGTCGCCGACCGCGATCTGGGTGTCGATGCCCAGGTCGGCGCCGCGCCGGAGCGCGGACTGGCTGTTGCGCGCGGTGATCAGCACCGGGTGGATCCCGTGCTGCTGCAGCAGTTTCAGGCCAAGTCCATCCTGCACGTAGTACGCCTTGCTCTCGTTGCCGTCCTTGTCGTAGTAGAGCCGACCGTCGGTGAGCGTGCCGTCCACGTCGAAGCAGGCCAGCCGGATACGGCCGGCGATGGCATGCAGGTGGGGCGGAAAACCGGGCAACGGGGAGTAGGGCATCAGGGCGGCAGGTCAGCTGAATGGAAGGGGGGAACTGTGGTTTAAACCACCCGCGCCCGCAACAGGTCATGAATATTGAGCGCACCGACCAGCCGGCCGTCGGCGTCGACCACCATCAGGCCGGTGATTTTGTGGGTTTCCATCAGCCGCGCCGCTTCGGCGGCGAGCTGGTCGGCCCCGATGGTACGCGGGTGGCGGGTCATCACATCGGCGATGCGCGCGCTGCGCACGTCCAGCGCGCTGTCCAGCGCGCGGCGCAGGTCGCCGTCGGTGAACAGCCCGATCAGGCGCTCATCGGCATCGACCACGGCGGTCATGCCCAGCCGCTTGCGGCTCATTTCCACCAGCGCTTCGCTGAGGCTGGCGTCGGCGCCCACGCGGGGCAGTTCGTCGCCGCTGTGCATGACGTCGGTGATGTGCAGCAGCAGGCGTCGTCCGAGGCTGCCGGCCGGGTGCGAACGGGCGAAGTCGTCGGCGGTGAAGCCACGCGCGTCGAGCAGGGCCACGGCCAGGGCATCACCCATCGCCAGCGAGGCGGTGGTGCTGGAGGTCGGCGCCAGCGCCAGCGGGCACGCCTCGGCCGGCACGCTGACGTCCAGGTGGATATCGGCGGCCTGGGCCAGGCTGGAGGCCGGGCGGCCGGTCATGGCGATCAGCCGGTTGCCCTGGCGCTTGAGCACCGGCAGCAGCATCAGCAGCTCGTCGGACTCGCCCGAGTAGGACAGCGCCAGCACCACGTCGGCCTCGGTGATCATGCCCAGGTCGCCGTGGCCGGCTTCGCCGGGGTGCACATAGAAGGCCGGGGTGCCGGTGGAGGCCAGGGTCGCGGCGATCTTGCGCGCCACGTGCCCGGATTTGCCCATGCCGGTGGCGACCACCCGGCCCTTGCTCTCCAGTACCAGCTGGCAGGCCTGGCTGAACGCATCACCCAGCCGCTCGGCAACGGCGGCCAGCGCATCGCGCTCGATGTCGAACACGCGGCGGCCGCTGGCGACCAGGGCGGCGGGGTCGGCCGGATGGGGCAGAAGGGGCGATACAGCCATGCGGGCGCCACGCGGAAGAGTAGAATGAGCCCACATTTTATTAGGAAAGCCCGTTGGACGCTGAGACCATCCGCAAACTGATCGAATCCGGCCTGCCGGGCGCCCGCGCGGACGTGCAGGGCGATGACGGGGTACATTTCGAGGCCACCGTGGTGTGCGAGGCCTTTGCCGGCAAGCTGCCGCTGGCACGCCACCGCATGGTCTATGCCACGCTGGGTGATCTGATGGGCGGGGCGATCCACGCGCTGGCGCTGAAGACGGTTACGCCGGCTGAAGTGGGCTGACGGGCCGTTCAGCCGACTGACAGCCGGCTCCACCCCCGTCGCCTGCATTCCTTCCTCTTCCCCCTTTTTCTGCAGAGTTTATGGCCAAGATCGTAGTGACCGGCGGCAAGCCGCTGCACGGTGAAGTGAACATTTCCGGCGCCAAGAACGCCGTCCTCCCCATCCTGTGCGCGACGCTGCTGGCCGATGCGCCGGTGGAGATCACCAACGTGCCGCACCTGCACGACGTGGTCACCACGGTGAAGCTGCTCGGCGAACTGGGCGCCAAGGTCACCATCGACCAGGGCACCCTGTCGCGCGGCAGCGCGATCGTGGTCGATCCGCGTCCGGTCAACCAGCACGTGGCGCCGTATGAGCTGGTCAAGACCATGCGCGCGTCGATCCTGGTGCTGGGCCCGCTGCTGGCCCGCTTTGGCGCGGCCGAAGTGTCGCTGCCCGGCGGCTGCGCGATCGGGTCGCGTCCGGTCGACCAGCACATCAAGGGCCTGCAGGCGCTGGGGGCTGAGATCACTGTCGAGAACGGCTTCATCAAGGCCCACGCCACCCGTCTGAAGGGGGCCCACTTCACCTTTGACATGGTCAGCGTCACCGGCACCGAGAACGTGCTGATGGCTGCCGTGCTGGCCGAAGGCACCACCGTGCTGGACAACGCGGCGATGGAGCCGGAAGTGACCGATCTCGCCCACTGCCTGATCGCGCTGGGCGCGAAGATCGAGGGCCTGGGCACCGCCCGCCTGGTGATCGAAGGCGTCGAGCGTCTCTCCGGCGGCCGTCACGAAGTGCTCCCGGACCGCATCGAAACCGGTACGTTCCTGGTCGCCGCCGCGATGACCGGCGGCAAGGTCACGGTCAACCGCGCACGTCCGAACACGATGGACGCGGTGCTGTCCAAGCTGGTTGAAGCCGGTGCGACGATCGAGACCACCGACGACAGCATCACCCTGGACATGCAGGGCAAGCGTCCGCGCGCGGTCAACCTGACCACCGCGCCGTATCCGGCCTTCCCGACGGACATGCAGGCGCAGTTCATGGCGCTCAACTGTGTGGCCGACGGCGTGGGGGTGATCAACGAGACGATCTTCGAAAACCGCTTCATGCACGTCAACGAGCTGCTGCGCCTCGGCGCGGACATCCAGGTTGAAGGCCACACGGCGATCGTGCGCGGCTCGGTCGAACTCAGCGGCGCGCCGGTGATGGCGACCGATCTGCGCGCGTCGGCGTCGCTGATCCTGGCCGGGCTGATGGCCGACGGCGATACCACCATCGACCGCATCTACCACCTGGACCGCGGCTACGAGAACATCGAAGAGAAGCTGTCTTCGCTGGGCGCCACCATCCGGCGCGTGGCCGCATGATCCTGCGCGGCCGGTTCACCCGCCGCCGCAAGGCGCTGCTGATCCTGGTGCTGGTGGTGCTGGGTTGGCTGGGCTATGCCTGGTACGCCAGGATCGCCATCACCCGTGGCATCGAGCAGCAGGACATGGACTGGAACGCCGACGGCAGCGTCAGCCGCACCGAAGTGCTGCAGGCGTTCTACGCGGTGGGCGTGGACGATACCCAGGAAGGCAACCGGCACTGCCGCACCTTCTACTGGCGCGCCAATCACGAGCAGATCCGCGTGGACTGCAAGACCGTGTTTGGCGAGGCCAGCCCGGAATGAAAAAACGCCCGCGCAAGCGGGCGTTTTTTTTGGCGGCTTACTTGAAGGACTTGATGGTCAGGTCCAGCGCGTCCTTGCCGCCCTCACGCTGCAGCAGGCGCGCCGGTACCGGGAACTCCTTCACGATCCAGGCGATCAGTTCCTTGTTTCCATCGCCGCGCGAGACCTTGGTGGCATCGTAGGTCTTGCCTTCGACGGTGATCTTTTCCTGGCCGACCACCTTGTAGGTCATCGGCTTGATCCGGCCTTCGTCGACCATGCGGTAGTTCAGCGGCTTGCCGGCCGCCAGATCGCGCGCGATCGCCAGGTTGATCAGCAGGGCGTCCATGTCGCCGGCCTTGAGCGCCACCGGCCCGCGACGCTCGGGCTTGATGTCGCCGGTCCAGGTCGCCTGATTGCTGGTCCAGTTGTAGGCGGCGTCCACATTGCGCTTCTTGACCAGCAGGATCGAGCGGTCGTGGCTGCTCAGCGGGCGCAGGCGGCCGGCGGCTTCCTCGAACACCGTGCTCTGGCTGAGGTCGGCCAGCTGGTTCTTCACGTTCAGGCTGTAGCGCCACTTGTTGGCGCCTTCGCTGGCCAGGGTCATGGTGCCATTGGCCTGCATGCCCATGTAACTGGCCTGGTAATCGGCCTTGAAGGGCTGCAACGCCATTGCCGGCAGGCTCACCACGGCCAGTGCGCCGGCGGCGATCCAGGTCAGCGGACGGTTCATCATGGTCATGCTCAAACTCCTTGGTATTCGATCAGGCGCAGGTCGATCCGATCTTCGCCGTCTTCGCGTTGCAGGATACGTACGGGCGTGGGCACGCCGTTGGCGATCCAGAGGATGGTTTCATCGTTGCCGCCGTTGGTGCGATACACCCGCAGCGCGTTGTAGGACAGGTCGCCGACCTGGACGTTCTCGGTGTCCGGGGCGGCCTGGTAGTCGTGCTGGCGCACGCGGCCCACGTCCACGTAGCGGTAGTGCATCTGACCGCCCGGGCGCGCGTCGCGCATGATCGCCAGGTTCAGCAGCAGGGCGCTCTGGTCGCCGCGCTGCAGCGGGATCGGCACGGTGCGTTCCTTCTTCAGGTCGCCCAGCCACTGCGCGGTGCCGGCCTGCCAGTTGTAGGTGCCGGTGACCTTCTTGCCCAGGAACAGGCCCTTGCGGACGGTGGCCTGGCTGAGCGGCACATAGGTGTCGCCCTGTTTCTCGAACACGGTGCTCTGTTCCAGGTTCAGACCGAGCACGCTGGCGAAGCCACGGCGTCCCACCACCTGCATGTCCACGCGCCACTGCGCACCGCCGGTATGGGTGACCCGCATCGTGGCATCGCCGGCCTCCTTGCCCTTGTACATCGCCTGGTAGGTGGCCGTGAACGGCTGCAGCGGCGGTGCCTCCCACGGCGTTGCAGGCAGGGCCGGCGGCGGTTCGGGCGCGGCCGGAGCTTCCTGCGCCTGCACGAGGGCAGCGGTGCACAGCAGGGATGCGATCAGCAGCACTGGCTTGAACAAGGGCGTTCTCATGCGGTCAAGAAGAGCGGAGGAGGGAGGATGCCAGCGCCGGGGTCAGCGGCATGTGTGCGCCGCAGTCAGCGGTTCAGCTGTCCGGCGCAATCTAGGCGCAGCGGATTAAACAGGGGGTGACCGTCGACAGCAACCTGACCGTCGCGTTCAGACACGCGCCCGGCCACGAGCAGGCGCAGGCTGGCGATCAGCAGCGGGTGTTCGACCGCCAGCACCCGCTGGGCCAGCGATTCGGCGCTGTCGCCGGGCAGGACCGGGACCCGCGCCTGGGCCAGTACCGTGCCGGCATCCAGCTCGGGCACCACGAAGTGCACGCTGGCGCCGTGCTCGGCATCGCCGGCTTCCAGCGCACGGGCGTGGGTGTGCAGGCCCTTGTAGCGCGGCAGCAGCGAGGGATGGATGTTGACCAGGCGGCCACTGAAGCGCTGCACGAAGGCCGGCCCGAGGATGCGCATGTAACCGGCGCAGACCACCCAGTCCGGCGCGAACGCGGCCAGCGCATCGGCCAGGGCTGCATCGAACGCGGCGCGGTCGGCGAAGTCGGCCGGCGCACATGCCCAGCGCCGTTCCGGTGCCACCTTCAGCAGCGCGGCCGCGCCGGGGCGGTCGGACAGCACGCCCACCACGTCGGCGTCGAGCTGCCCGGCCGCCTGGGCATCCAGAATGGCCTGCAGGTTGCTGCCACGGCCGGAGGCCAGCACCGCGATGCGCGTACTCATGCCGGGAGGGCGTTGCCGTCGTCGAAGGCCGCGCGCACTTCCGGACGCTTGAAGGCCACGTAGGCGTACGCACACAGGGCCATGCCCAGCGGCCCGGCGAAGCAGGCCAGGAAGCTGGCGATGGTGCAGTACCGCAGGCGGATCCGACGGCCGATGTAGCGGGCGGTGAAGAACTGCACCACGCCCAGGATCGCGCCCAGTACCGACAACGCCAGCAGGACGATGAACAGGCCGACCGGCGCGGCGTCCGGGCTGGTCGACCCGCGCTCGCTGACATAGCCGGCCACGCTGATCAGCACGAACAGGCCGCCGGCCAGGACGTGCACGATGGCCAGCACGTAGAACAGGATGTTGAGATTCTGCAGGTGCGAACGGACCTGCAGCGGGGTCCACTGCGAGGACGGGGCGGGCAAGGGGGGCGGGGTCGGGGTCATCGGGCGCTCAGGGTTGGGCCGGCACGGGCTGGAAGGCGGGCTTCACCGCCGGCTTCAACAGCACCACCAGGGTGAACACGCCCAGCACGGTGCCGAACGGCGTGAACAGACACGACAGGGCCGCCACCACCAGGCACAGCGTGTACCGGCGGCGCTGCGCCAGGCTTCGCCCGGCCAGCACCATCAGCGATGTCATGGTCAGGCAGACCACCAGGAACAGCGCGCCCATGCCGACGAACATCCAGCCCACCATCAGGTCGCTGTTGGCGCCGGCGGCCTGCTGGTTGGCCGGGAACCAGCCGTTGACGATGCCAAGGCCGATCCCGATGTAGAGCAGCGGGAAGAGCGCGAACAGGGCCATCAGGCCGGCGACCACGTAGTGGAAGATCGACAGCAGGCGCAGATGGCCCTGGTCTTCCAGCGACAGCAGCGGCGGCGGAGCCAGCGGGGTGGGGGCAGCGTCCATGCGTATCTCCCGGATCAGCCGATGTGGACGCGTTCGGCGCCGTCGGTGGCGGCGGTGACCTCGCCGATGGTCCAGTGCGCCAGGCCCAGGCCGTCCAGCGCGGTGCCGATGCGCCCGGCCTGCGCCGGCGGGACCACCAGCACGAAGCCGATGCCGCAGTTGAAGGTGCGCCACATTTCGGCATCGGCCACGGCGCCTTCGCGCTGCAGCCACTGGAACACCGGCGGCAGCGACCAGGCGCTGGCGCGGATGTCCAGGCCCAGGCCATCGGGCACCACCCGGATGATGTTCTCGGTCAGGCCGCCACCGGTGATGTGGGCCATGCCGTGGATGGCCTCGCCGTGGGCCTTGAGCAGCGCCAGCACCGGCTTGACGTACAGCGCGGTCGGCGCCATCAGCGCATCGACCAGGCGCTTGCCGTCCTCCAGCACCAGGTCGGCCGGCTGCCCGGCGCGGTCGTAGATGCGGCGGATCAGCGAGTAGCCGTTGGAGTGCGGGCCGGAGGAGGCGATGCCGATCAGCAGGTCGCCCTGGGCCACGCGCGCGCCGTCGAGCAGCTCGGACTTCTCCACCGCGCCCACGGTGAAGCCGGCCAGGTCGTACTCGCCCGGCGGGTACATGTCCGGCATTTCGGCGGTTTCACCGCCGATCAGCGCGCAACCGGCCTCGGTGCAGCCATTGGCGATGCCGCCGACCACGGCGGCGGCCGTGTCGATGTCCAGCTTGCCGGTGGCGAAATAATCCAGGAAGAACAGCGGCTCGGCGCCCTGCACCAGCACGTCGTTCACGCACATGGCCACCAGGTCGATGCCGATGGTGTCGTGGCGGCCCAGCTGCTGGGCCAGCTTCAGCTTGGTTCCCACGCCGTCGGTGCCCGAGACCAGCACCGGTTCGCGGTACTTGTTGGACAGGTCGAACAGAGCGCCGAAACCGCCCAGGCCGCCCATCACTTCCGGCCGGAAGCTGCGCTTGACCAGCGGCTTGATGCGTTCGACCAGCTCGTTGCCTGCGTCGATGTCGACACCGGCGTCGCGGTAGGTCAGGGAAGGAGGGGTCGAAGACGGGGAGTTGGTCACGGGCGTGGGCGCTGCGCTGGGGTGAAAGCGGGATTTTAACAGGCCACGTTGGCGCACAGGCCCTATTCGGGCAACAATTCCCCCTGGATACGCTCTATGGAAAGTCCTGATGCGCCGCAGCCTCCTGTTTGTGATGTTCCTCGCCCTGTGCCTGCCGGTGGCCACGATGGCCCAGAGTGGCCTGCGGACCGAGGGCGATGTCGCCAGCGCCTCCGGCGCCTATGAGGCGGAGGTGCCGGTCAACAGCCAGAGCGATGCCGACCGCAATGGCGCCTTGGCGCGCGCGCTGGGCAACGTGCTGGCCAAGCTCTCCGGCGACCGCGGCGTGATGGCCCGGCCGGGCGTGGCGCAGTCCTTGCGCGGGGCCAAGGATTACGTGGCCAGCTACGACTACCGCCAGGACCAGAGCACCTCGGCCAGCGGCGCCCCCAGCTACCGGACGGTGCTGGTGGCGCGCTTCCGCCAGGATGACGTGGATGGGCTGATCGGCGCATTGGGGCTGCCGCTGTGGCCGCAGCCGCGGCCCAAGCCGGTGGTCTGGCTGGCCATCGATGACGGCTCGGGCCCGCGCCTGGTCACCGTGCAGCAGGCCAATGCCGCCCGCCCGTTGCTGAACCGCGCGATCGAGCGCGGCTACAAGCTGGGCCTGCCGTCGGGCAGTGCGGCCGAGCAGGCCCTGGTCGGTGCGATCTGGCGCCAGGACACCGCCGCGGTGGCCCGTGCGTCGGCGCGCTATGCCCCGCCGATGCAGCTGGTGGGCAAGCTGTACCGCGACAAGAGCGGCGGCTGGGTGGCCGACTGGGTGTTCGTCGATGGCGGCAAGGAACTGAACAAGTGGTCCACCAGGGACACCGATGCCCGCCGCGCGATGGCCGGTGGTGCCGACGGGGCCGCCGACGCGCTGGTGCGGCGTTACGCCAAGGCCGGTGCAGCCACCGGTACGGCGGGTACCTACCGGATCGTGGTCACCGGCATCCACAGCGCCGAGGACTACATGCGCCTGGCCGCCGGCCTGCGCGAGACCCCGGTGGTGCGCAACGTGGTGCCGGTGCGCGCTGCCGGCGACCGCCTGGAGCTGGCGCTGGACATGACCACCGGCCTGGCCGGCCTGAACCGCATGCTCGGCGACAATGGCGTGCTGGTGCCGGTCGCACCGCTGCCCGTCCCGGTCGATGGCGACGAACCCACTGCCGCGCCCGTGCCGGCCAGCAACGAGTACCGCCTGCGATGATCCTCAGCCCCGAAGCGGAAATCGCGCAGTTCCTGCGCCGCCTCAAATACGTGCTGGTCGCGCTGGCGGCGGGCTGGGTGATCTGGCTGCTCGGCCCGATTCTGACCCCGTTCGTGCTGGCACTGGCGTTGGCCTGGCTGGGCGACCCGCTGGTCGATCGGATCGAGGCCACCGGCCGTTCCCGCAATACCGGCGTGGTGCTGGTGTTCGTGGCGATGATCCTGGTGATCACGGCGGCACTGCTGATCCTGGTGCCGATGATCGAGCGCCAGATCGCCACGCTGATCGCGGCGATCCCGCAGGCGCAGCAGTGGCTGATGCAGACCGGGATTCCGTGGTTCGAGCAGAAGACCGGCCTGGAAGTCATGCAGTGGCTGGACCCGGACCGCCTGATCGAGTGGGTGCGCAGCCATTGGCAGCAGGCCGGCGGCTTTGCCAAGACCTTCTTCGGCTACGTGTCGCGCTCTGGCTTCACGATGGTCACCTGGGTGGTCAACATCCTGCTGCTGCCGATCCTGGCGTTCTACTTCCTGCGCGACTGGGACAAGCTGGTGGAGCGGGTGGCCTCGATGATCCCACGCAACCACATTGCCACCATCACCAACCTGGCGCGCGAGTCGGATGAAGTGCTCGGTGCGTTCATCCGCGGCCAGTTCCTGGTGATGATCGCGCTGGGCGTGGTGTACGCGGCCGGGCTGTCGCTGGTGGGGCTCAAGCTGGGCCTGTTGATCGGCCTGGTCGCCGGTCTGATCAGCTTCATCCCCTACCTGGGTGCGACCACCGGCATCGTCATGGCCGTGGTGGCCGCGCTGGTGCAGGCGCAGGGCTTCGATCTCAAGCTGCTGATCCTGGTGGGCGTGGTGTTCACCGTGGGCCAGCTGCTGGAGAGCTACGTGCTGACCCCGCGCATCGTCGGCGACAAGATCGGCCTGCATCCGGTGGCCGTCATCTTCGCGGTGATGGCCGGTGGCCAGCTGTTCGGCTTCCTGGGCATGCTGCTGGCGCTGCCGGTGGCGGCGGTGAGCAACGTGCTGCTGCGCTACGCGCACCAGCGCTACCGCGAAAGCGAGCTGTATGCCGGTGAGCGCTCGGCGATCGTGCTCGATTCCTACATCGACAAGACCGACGTGGTGATCGCGATGCCGAAGGATCCGGACGGCCAGTGAGCGTGGTCCCGCAGCTGCCGCTTGCCCTGCGCTACCCGCAGGACGAGCGCCTGGAAACCTTCATCGGCGCCCCGGACGGGGCGCTGGCGCAGCTGCGTGCGATCGCCATCGGCGCGGCATCGGACTGGGTCTACCTGGAAGGCGCGGCAGGCACCGGCAAGACCCACCAGGCGCTGGCGATGTGCTCGCTGGCCGAGCAGGCCGGTCGGCAGCCGACGTATCTGCCGCTGAAGGCGGTGGTCGGGCGCACGCGCGCCGCGCTGGAATCACTGGAAGGCCGTGATCTGGTCGCGCTAGACGGCCTGGATGCCGTGGCCGGGCACCGCGACGATGAAGTGGCATTGTTCGACTTCCACAACCGCGCACGCAGTGCCGGCATCACGCTGCTGTACACCGCCCAGCATGCGCCCGACCAGCTGGGCCTGGTGCTGCCGGACCTGCGTTCGCGCCTGCAGCAGTGCGTGCGCGTGGTGTTGCAGCCGCTGGACGATGAAGGCCGTGCGGCGGTGCTGCGCGAGCGTGCGGCGCGCCGTGGCCTGGCCATCGACGAGGCCGCGATCGAATGGCTGCTGACCCGCACCGGACGCGAGCTGGGCAGCCTGGTCAGCCTGCTGGACTGGCTGGACCGCGAATCATTGGCCGCGCAGCGGCGCATCACCGTGCCGTTCCTGCGCCAGGTGGTGGAAGAAGGCTCGCACCGCCTGTAGCGCGCTCTACCGCTGTGGCTGCCGGCGCAGCGCCGCATCCAGTGCCGCCAACCGCTCCGGCGTGCCCACATCGGTCCATTGCCCACGATGATGCTGCCCGGTGACCCGGCCGTCGCCCATCGCGTGACGCATCAACGGCGCCAGTCCGAACTGCGGCGGCGTGGCAGCGGCACCGTCGGTACCGCCGATGACCTCGCGCCATCCCTGCACAATCCCCGGGCGGAACACGCCCACACCGGCATAGGTCAGGCGCGGCGCATCGCCCACATCGCCCACCGTGCCATCGTCGTGCAGGATGAAATCCCCGCGCGGGTGCTGCACCGGATTGTCGACCAGCACCAGGTGCGCGTCGCCGTGCGGCTGTACCGGCAACGTGGCGAAATCCACGTCGGTCCAGACATCGCCGTTGACCACCAGGAACGGGCCGTCACCCAGCACCGGCAGCGCGTTGAGAATGCCGCCGCCGGTCTCCAGCGGTATCGGACCTTCGTCGACCAGATGCAGGCGCAGGCCCCAGCGCGCGCCATCGCCCAGCGCCGGCGCGAACCGGTCGCCCAGCCACGAGGTATTGATCACCACCTCGTCGATGCCGGCCGCGGCCAGGCGTTCGAGGTGCCACACCACCAGCGGTTTGCCACCGGCCACCAGCAGCGGCTTGGGTGTGTGCAGGGTCAGCGGTCGCATCCGCTCGCCCTTGCCGGCGCAGAACACCAGCGCCTTCATGCGCGCGCCGGCCGCGGTTGCGCCAGCCGGGCCAGCGCGGGCTTGATGCGGTCTTCCAGCAGCGCCCGCAGCGGGGCCAGTTCCGGGTGGCGCGGCAGCACTTCGTCCAGGTACCGGATGAAGCGCGGCGCATCGTCGAAGTAATGGCCCTTGCCGTCGCGGTCGCGCAGGCGCACGAACAGGCCGAGAATCTTCAGGTGCCGCTGCACACCCATCCAGTCCGCGTCGCGCAGGAACTGCGGCCACGGCCGCACCGGCAGGCCGGCGGCCCGTGCCTGTGCGTGGTAGCGCGCCAGCCAGGCATCCACCCGCGCCAGCGGCCAGCTCAGGAAGGCATCCTTGAACAGGCTGACCGGGTCGTAGGCGATCGGGCCGCGCACCAGGTCCTGGAAGTCGAGCACCGCGGGCCCGTCGTCGACCGGCATCAGATTGCGCGGCATGAAATCGCGGTGGGTCAGTACCTGCGGCTGGCCCAGGGCGTTGTCCATCAGGCGGCGATGCACCAGCTGCAGGCCTTCCAGCTCGCCGCAGTCCAGTTGCAGCCCCAGGTGGCGCTGCAGGAACCACTCGTCGAACAGGCCGGCGTCGCGCTGCAGCAGTGCCTCACCGAAGCTGCCCATGCCGTCGGGCACGGGGATCGACTGCAGCCGGATCAGTTGCGCGAAGGCGGCGTCGAACCAGGCATCTGCGTTGGCATCGTCGATGTGGCGGGCCAGCGTGGGGCCGCCGAGGTCCTCAAGCAGCAGGAACCCCTGCTCGACATCGCGCTCGAACACCTGCGGCACGCGCACGCCGTTGGGTGCGAGCAGATCATGCATGCGCAGCCACGGGCGCACGTCCTCCAGGCCAGGCGGAGAATCCATCACGATGTGGCTGCCACGCGTGCTGGTGGCGCGCCAGTAGCTGCGGAAGCCGGCGTCCACCGAGGCGCGGTCGAGCGCCAGGTGCGGGTCGCCAAGCATGGAACCTGCCCACTGCCGGCGGAGGTCGGCGCGCAGCGGGTCGGAAGCGGGTTCGTTCATGGACGGGTACGTCGAAGCGGCGCCGGATGGCGCGCGGAAGGAAAGGAGTGGGGCAAGGTCAGCGTTTGCCGCTGACCAGTCGCAGCACGGCCAGGATGGCGACCGCGCCGATCACCGCGCCGATGAAGCCGGCCGGTTCGCCGCGTGCATACCAGCCCATGTACTGGCCGAACCAGCCGGCAAACAGCGCACCGCCGATGCCCAGCACGATGGTCAGCAGACAGCCCATGCGGTTGTTTCCGGGCATGAAGAAACGCCCGAGCAGGCCGACGATGAAGCCGACCAGGATGATGTAGAGCCAGCTGGTGCTGCCGAACAGACTGTTCATGACGCCGATTCCCGCAGGAGATGGACGCAGCCTACCAAGTGCAGGCTGCGTCCGTCACCGGGACGGTCAGCAGCAGCCGTGGCCGCCGTGGCGGGTGCCGCTGTCGGCCGCCACCGGCGAGCCGCTGGTCTCACCGCGCAGGCTGGCCGCGTAGTGCTCGCTGATCACCTTGGACACGCAGGCGGTCACGCGCTTGCCCATCGGGATGTGCAGGAACTCGTTCGGGCCGTGTGCGTTGGAGTGCGGGCCGAGCACGCCGGTGATCATGAACTGCGCGCCGGGGAACTTCTCGCCGAGCATGCCCATGAACGGAATCGAGCCGCCTTCGCCCATGTACATCGCCGGCTTGCCGAAGAAGGTCTGGCTGGCATCGTCGATTGCCTTGGTCAGCCACGGCGCCATCGCCGGCGCGTTCCAGCCGGTGGAGGCCTTCTCCAGGTCCAGCGTCACTTCGGCACCGTTCGGCGGATCGCGCAGCAGGGCGTCCTTGAGCAGCTCGCCGCAGGTCTTGCCGTCGGCGGTCGGCGGCAGGCGCAGCGACAGCTTCACAGCGGTATGCGGGCGCAGCACGTTGCCGGCCGAGGCCAGCGGCGGCATGCCGTCCACACCGGTCACCGACAGCGCCGGGCGCCAGGTGCGGTTGAGCACCAGTTCGGTAAGGTCGTCATTCATCGGCGTGAGGCCGTCGACCAGCGGGAATTTCTCGAAGATCGCGGTGTCCACCACGTCGGCGGCGCGCTTGGCCTGTTCCAGGCGCTCGGCCGGAATGTCCACATTCATGCCGTCGATCAGGATGCGGCCGGTGTTCTCGTCCTCGATGCGCGAGAGCAGCTGGCGCAGCAGGCGGAAGCTGGACGGCACCACGCCGGAGGCATCACCGGAATGCACGCCCTCATTGAGCACCTTGACCGAGAAATTGCCGCCGGTCAGGCCGCGCAGCGAGGTGGTGCACCACAGCTGGTCGTAGTTGGCGCAGCCCGAATCCAGGCACACCACCAGCGACGGCTTGCCGATGCGGTCGGCCAGGTGATCCACGTAGGCGGGCAGGTCGTAGCTGCCCGATTCCTCGCAGGCTTCGATCAGCACCACACAGCGTGCGTGCGGCAGGCCCTGTTCCTGCAGCGCCAGCACCGCGGCCAGCGAGCCGAAGATCGCATAGCCGTCGTCGGCGCCACCGCGGCCGTACAGCTTGTCGCCGCGCAGCACCGGCACCCACGGGCCGAGGTCGTCGTCCCAGCCGGTCATTTCCGGCTGCTTGTCCAGGTGCCCGTACAGCAGCACGGTGTCGTCGCCGGTCTCGGCGCCGGTGGCGGGAATCTCCAGCAGGATCAGCGGCGTGCGGCCTTCCAGGCGCACCACTTCCACGTTCAGGCCGGGCAGGTTCTGGGCCTTGGCCCAGTTCTCCATCAGCGTGACCGCCTGCTCCATGTAGCCGTTCGCGACCCAATCAGCGTCGAACATCGGCGATTTGTTGGGGATACGGATGTAATCGACCAGTTGCGGGACGATGTCGTTGTCCCACTTGTCACTGAGGAATTGGCCGAGTTTGGCGCTGTCCATCTGAAACTCCGAGTGCATTGGCTAGTCCTCACATTCTACGCCTCCCATCGGGGTAGGGATTTCCCTACATCACGTCGGGTATTTGGCCGGCTGCGTGAAGGTGCAGTGGACGATAGGCTGTGTGTATGTGGCGCGGGACACTGTTTTGGCCGAAGGGAATGTCGGCAGGCACTGTTTCCAAGTCACAAGGAGTTTCACGGTGGGGCCTTGGATTTCGTGGAAGGCGCTGGTGCTGGGAATGCTGTTGATGTGGCCTGCCCATGCGGCGGACCGGATCGACATCAATACCGCCGATGCGTCGATGCTGGAGCAGGGACTGGCGAACGTAGGGCCCAGACGGGCTGAGGCGATCGTTGCATACCGGCGACAACACGGCCCTTTTCTTCGAGTCGAGGAGCTGGCTCGGGTCAAGGGGATAGGGACAGCAACCGTCGAACGGAATCGACAGCGGATGACGGCAGGCATCAGGACGATGCCCGTCGAGGAGCCTCCCAGGAAGGAGGCGCCGCGCTCCGTACCCAGGCGCTGACGGACAGGATTGCCGGAGACGGGCAGGACGCTGGTCGGCCACGCGGGCAGGACGCCCGATGGCACCGGACGCAGCAGGGACGCCCATGCCGCACGGACGCGGCGCCAACGGAAGGCAGGACACCACCAGGACGGTGGCATCCAGACCCGGGAAGGGAATGCGATGGCGGATAGAACAACGGCCCAGTGCAGGGAGCATGGTCGGGACCCATTTGGCAGGATGCGAAAGGGGGAAGGCGGGATGCCGACAAGGACGTGAAGATTGCCCGGTACCGTACAGGACGTATGGCCGGGCAATTTCTTTTCTGCGCGCGTGGCGCACTGCCGCGCCGCGAATCACCACTGCCGTGCGGCGCATCGTGTAGCCTCGGCGCGTCACTGCACAGGAATGAAGCAATGCGCGTACGTCGTTGTCTGTTGAGCGGGGTGGCAACCGCGCTTGTCGCTGCACTGTCCCTGGCCCACGCCGCCACGCCCCCGTCCACGGCGACGGCGGCCACCACCGAGGTCGTACGCGGCCCCACCGACCTCAAGCCCGGCGAGTTCCTCTGGCATCCGGAGATTTCGCCGGCCGGTCCGATCGTGCTGGTGGTCAGCCTGGATGAGCAGCGCGCGTATGTGTATCGCAACGGCATCGCCATCGGGCTGAGCACCATCAGCTCGGGCAAGGCCGGGCACGAAACCCCGACCGGCGTGTTCACCATCCTGCAGAAGGACAAGGACCACCGGTCCAATCTCTACAACAGCGCGCCGATGCCGTACATGCAGCGCCTGACCTGGGATGGCATCGCGCTGCACGGCGGCAGCCTGCCCGGGCATCCGGCATCCCACGGTTGCGTGCGCCTGCCGCAGGCGTTCGCGCAGAAGCTGTTTGGCGAGACCCGGCGCGGCGACACCGTGGTGGTGGCCGATGCCAAGAGCGCGCCGATGACGCTGGCCTATCCGGCGGTATTGGCACCGGTCAACAGCACCGGCAAACCGCTGGTCGAAACCACCGATGCACCGGACCACTACTGGAACGACGCCGCCGCGCCCTCCGGACAGGTCGGTATCCTGGTCAGCCTGCACGACCAGCGCCTGTACGTGCTGCGCGACGGCGTGCTGATCGGTGAATCGCGGCTGGAAGCCAAGGCGCTGCCGGCCTTCGAGGGCACTACGCTGTTCGTGATGCAGCAGGGGTACGCGGATGTTCCCAGCCCCCTGGACGCGCACCAGCGCCTGCACAAGTGGACGGCGTACCCGTTGCTGGGCCAGAGCGAGGGCAACGCCAGCCCGGACCTGCTGGCCACGCCGAGCCTGCCGATGGCGCTGCCGCCGGCGTTTGCCGAGCAGCTTTACAAGGCGCTGGTGCCGGGCACCACGCTGCTGGTGACCAGTCTGCCGGCGGTACGCCCGGTGGCCGATGAACAGAACCTGCAGCCGGTCTTGGAATCCGACGCCCCGGGGTCCACCTTGTAGGGATTGCTCCCGTTGGCGGGTGGTTGCCCATGTCTGCTGTGAAAGCCCTGTTGGCCGCTGCGCTCGGCCTGATTGCGTCCGCCTCGGCGGGCGCAGCCGGGATCCCCGTGGCGGCGGCTGCGCCATCCGCCTCGAGCGCCGCGCGCCCGGCGGCGCAGGACCCGGCCCGGTTGGCCGAGATGCTGGCGCAGGCGGCACCGTCGGCCGACCGCAACGTGCTGCAGCTGGCGGCCAAGGCGATGTCGTGCGCGCTGCGTCGGCCCGATCTTGGCGTCGACCCGGCGCGGTTGAGCGTGATCGACTATTCGCGCCCCTCCACCGAACCGCGCATGTGGGTGTTCGACCTGCGCCGGCAGACGCTGCTGTTCGAGGAATGGGTGGCGCATGGCCGCAACAGCGGCGGCAATCGTACCGAGCATTTCTCCAACCGCGACGGCAGCTTCATGTCCAGCCTGGGCGCGTTCACCGCGAAGGAAACCTACATGGGCGGCAACGGTTACTCGCTGCGCCTGGAGGGCCTGGAGCCGGGCTTCAATGACAACGCGCGTGATCGGGCCATCGTCATCCACGGCGCGCCGTACGTGAACCCCACCTTCGCCCGCATGCAGGGCCGGCTCGGCCGCAGTCTCGGTTGCCCGGCCGTGCGGTTGACGGTGGCCAAGCCGCTGATCGACAGCCTGCGCGGTGGTGCGATGGTGTTCGCCTACTACCCGGACAAGGACTGGCTGGCGCGTTCGCGGCTGCTGGAACCGGACTGCGGCGGCAGCGCCGGCTGAGGCACAATGCCGGCATGTCGACCGATACCTTCCTGAGCGCGGCCACGCGCGTGATTCCCAGTGTCGAGTACCGCCGCGAGCGCTGGCGCAACGGCCTGGGCTGGACCCGCGAGATTGTGCGCGTGCCCGACACCGACGACTGGCAGGTGCGCCTGTCGATCGCCGAGATCGAGCAGGATGCCGCCTTCTCCGCGTTTCCCGGGATCGAGCGCGAGCTGGTACTGCTGCGTGGCGAAGGCCTGCGCCTGCGCTTTGCCGATGGCACGCTGCACACGCTGATGCCGCCGCATGACCGCCTGCGCTTTGCCGGCGAAGCGCAGGTGCGTGGCGAGCTGGTGGACGGCGTCACCCACGACTTCAACCTGATGTGGCGCCGTGATGCGGTGAACGCCGAACTGCTGCATCGCCCGCTGGTGGGCAGCATGTTCTTCTTCACCGAAGCGGACACTGCCTGGGCGATCCACCTGTTGTCCGGACAGGCGCAGTTCGACGGCGACACCAACCTGCCGCCGTTGGAAGCCGGCGATACCGCGTGGCTGGCCGCCGGTGAACGCCGGCGTTTCGCGCTGCACGGCGGTGGGGAGTTGTTGGCGATCCGGGTTTCACCCGGAAAACCCCCACTTGCATGACGACACCGGCAATCAACGGCTGCTGACCCGGATCAGGGAAGCACGGCATGCGTTGCTGCAGGGGCACTGCTCTCCCGCCGAACCGGCGCACACCTTGCGGGTAACTGGCCGTCGATCAACTGCCTACGCTGCGCAACGTCCGGCAAGGGCGTGACCGTCGATCGAAGGCGGCTCCGGCACCGGTGATGCGTTCGCCGCGCAGGCCACTGCTACCGGCAGTCGTCCGGTAACCGGCCCTGCCGGCGATGCCCGATGGCCGTTGCTCAGTACACGTCGCGCCGATACCGTCCGGCGACGATCAGGGCTTCTTTGCCTTCGCGTCCCAGCGCCTGTTCGATCACTGCATCCACCGCCGGGGCCATGCCCTGCAGGCTGCCGCAGACCAGGATCGTGGCACCGTCGCGCACCCACTGGCGCAGCTCGTCCAGGCGCGCCTGCAGCCGGTCCTGCACGTAGCGATGTTCACCGCCGTCGCGACTGAACACCGTATCCAGGCGCTGGATGCCCCCGGCCTGATGCCAGGCGATGAGTTCATCGCCAAAGAAGAAATCGTGGGCCTGGGTACGCTCGCCGAACAGCAGCCAGTTGCGCCGCGCGCCGGCATCGATGCGGGCGCGCAGATGCGCGCGCAACCCGGCGATGCCGGTGCCGTTGCCGATCAGGATCAACGGTGCGTCGTGCGCCGGGGCATGGAAATTCGGGTTGCTGCGGAAGCGCAGGTCGATGCGGCCGCCCAGGTCGGCGTGGTCGCACAACCAGCCGCTGCCCAGCCCGGGCGTGCCGTCCGGGCGCAGCTGGCGGCGCAGCAACAGCATCACCTGGCCTTCGACGGGCATGCTGGCGATGGAGTACTCGCGGTGCGGCAGCGGCGTGAGCGAGGCGACCAGGGCCGCGTCCTCGGCGGGCACCGCATCGGGCAAGGCCGGCAGGTGCGCGCGCGCCAGGTGGGCCGACAGCGGCTCGCCGCCCACCATCCTCGCGCCGTCGCGTGCGTGGGTGGCCAGCCACGCCGCCACGTCGGCCGGTGCGTGCCGCGGCCCGATTTCCACTACGTCACCGGCCTGCCAGGCCGGCAGCGCGCCGTCAGCCGGCACCAGCGCGATCCGCCAGGTACCGGTGCCAGGGCTGCCGGGGTTCTCCAGCGTGCGCGCCTGCAGGTGCCACGGCCGGTACTCGGCCGGGGTCCAGTCCGGCAGGTCGGTGGCGGCGCCGCCGAGCTGGCCGAGCAGCTGCTGCCAGTGGCGCAGCGCGGCGGGATCGGCGTTGTCCACCTCCACGGTATCGAACAACGGGTGCGCGCCGTGCTGGCGCAGCCACGCATCGAGCTGGTGCCCGAACGCGCAGAAATGCCCGTAGCTGCGGTCGCCCAGCGCCAGTACGCCGTAGTGCAGCCCGGGCAGGGCCAGCGCTTGTGGCATGACATTGCGCAGGAACGGCAGTGCGTGATCGGGCGCATCGCCTTCGCCGGTGGTGCTGACAACGAACAGGGCCTGCGTGGCCTGCTGCAGGGTCGCCGCATCAATCTGGTGCAGGCCGCGGACGCGTACCGCCACGCCGGCTGCACGCAGGGCGTCGGCGCTGCGTTCGCACAGCTGCTGGGCAAACCCGGTCTGGCTGGACCAGACCAGCAGGGTCGGCGGTGGGCCACTGTCGCTGGCGGTGTCGTCGCGCGGACGGCCCCGCCACCACACCACCGCGCAGAACACTGCATACGCCACCACGCTGCCGGCGGCCCAGCTCCAGCGCGCGGGCAGCGGTGCACTCTGCCACCACGCGTCCTGCTGGTGCAGGCCCAGCAGCCACACTGCGATCAGCAACAGCAGCGCGATGACGGCGGTGTTGCCGAGGGTGGCGCGCGAGGGGAATCTCATGCCGCGCCCGCCGCATCATCGCCAAGCAGCTGCGCGAAGGCCGGGCTCAGGTGTTCGTCGATGCCCTGCGCGCCACGGGTGACGAAGCGGGCCGCCAGGCCGTGGGCACGCGCGAAGGCGAGGCCCGTTTCCACGCCCATCACCGTCAGGGCGGTTGCCCACGCATCGGCGTGCATCGCATCGGGGGCCACCACGGTGACGGCGGCGGCCGCGCGTGCAACGGGCGCACCGCTGCGCGGGTCCAGGGTGTGGCTGAACTGCGCGCCGTCCTGTTCAAAGTGATGCCAGCGGTCGCCGGAGGTGGCGACGGCGCGATCGTCGAGCGTCAGCACGCGGGGCGGGTGGATTGCCCGCGCATCGTCCTCCGGCGCGGATTCAACCAGCACGCGCCACGGCTGGCCGTCGGGCTTGCGCCCATAGCCATGCAGTTCGCCCCCCACTTCCACCAGCGCGGCGTGCACGTCCTGCTGGCGCAGCCAATGGACGATCTGGTCGACACCGAAGCCCTTGGCGATGGCCGAGAGATCCAGCTCCAGTCCACCGGGTTGGTACAGCCGGCCGGGTTCATGCCGCAGGCGCTGCCAGCCACAACGTGCACGCGTGGCGGACAGGGTCTGCGCGTCGGGCACGCGCCGGGCCTGCGCCTGTGCACCGAACCCCCACACCGCCACCAGCGGACCGATGGTGGGATCGAAGGCGCCGCCGCTGCGCCGGGCGATGTCCAGCGCGCACTGCACGACCGTGTCGAACAGCGGCGGCAGGGCCTGCCAGTGGCCGGCATCGGCGCGGTTGAACCGCGCGATGTCGCTGCCGGACTCCCAGGTGCTCATCTGCGCCACGACGGCGTCGAGCTGGGCCTGGATGCCGGCATGCAGCGGGTGCAGGTCGCGCGTACGCGCCACCGCCAGCTTTACCTGCCAGGTGGTGCCCATGCTGTGGCCACCGAGGCTGGCGATGTCGAGGAGCGTGTCGTTCATGGGCGAGGGCAGGGACGCCGGGCAGGGCCCGGCGTACGGTTACTGCGGCAGCACTTCCAGGGTGGCGACGTAGCTCAGGCGGCGGGTCGTGGCCTGTTTGACGGACACCTTCTTGTCTTCGGTGCCGGTTTCCAGCCAGTACATGCCGGCCTCGGGCCAGGTGACGGTGAACTCGCCCTTCTTGTCGGTGGTGACCTTGATCTCTTCCTGGGCGTTGCGATAGCGCGTGCCGCCGCGGGTGATCTCGAACGCCAGACCGGCGCGCGGCTTGCCATCGACCAGCACGCGGAAGGACGCGGGCTCGCCGGCGACCAGGTCGTTGGGATGGGCCAGCGCCACCATCTCGATGCCCTGCCTGGTGGGCTTGAGTGCGGTGTCGTTCGGGGTGCCGTTGGTGACGAAGGTTTCCACGCGGCCGACCGACTGCGACACCTTCAGGTTCTTGGCTTTCTTCGGCACTTCGCTGGCGAAGGTGGCGGCGGTACCGCGCCAGCGCTTGGGCTTGCCATCTTCGTCCCAGGTGGCCGACAGGCCGTTGTTGACGGTGGCCAGGCGGTAGGTGCCCTGCTGGGTCAGCTCAACGTCGAACACGCTGCGGAACTTGCCGGTGGAGGCGTTCTGCGGCTGCACGGTGGTGCCGTCCGGTGCGGTGATCACCAGGTTGTCCAGGCGCAGCGGCACGTGGTTGAAGTAGAACAGGTCGTTGGACACGGCCGCGTCGACGGTGATCCACGGGTTGTTGCCGGCGATGACGGTCTGCGAGGGCTGCAGCCAGGCCTTGTGGGCCAGGGCGGAGAACGGAAGGGCGGCGGCCAGGGCGGCGGCTAGGACGAGCGTGCGCTTCATCAACAACTCCAGGGAAAGGGAAAGAATCAGGGCTTGGCCGACAGCGTGACCAGGCCGAGCTCGGTGCTGCCCTGGGCCTTGCCGGTCTGTGCGGACGTGGCAGGCCAGGTGAACGGGATCTTGAGCAGTTCACGGCCGCCGACTTCGCGCACCGCTTCCACCACCAGCGTGTAGTTGCCCGGCGCCAGGGCCTTCAGTGCCGGCTGCTTGTCGGAGAACGACAGTGCGTGCTTGCCGACCGGGCGGGTCGGGCCGGTGACACCGTCCACCGGCACGTCCAGTGTGCGGCCGCTCTTGCGCCACCACTGGCGCAGGTCGGGCAGCCACTTGGTGCCGTGGCCTTCGCTGTTGCTGGTCTGCTGGTACCAGACCGACAGGTTGGCGGCGACCTTCTGGTCGGCGCCTTCCAGCCACACCGCGACGTAGGGCCGGTGGTACTCGGCGACGTTGAGCTTGGGCACCTCGACGTTGATGTCCAGCGTGGTGGCATAGGCCGGCGAGGTGGCCAGCAGGCCGCTCAGGGCAATGGTCAGGGTGACGCGCATGGTGAGGCTCCGGAAAGGAAAACGGTCAATGGATGAGGATCAGGGCGATCAGCAGCGGCACCAGCAGGCCCAGCCCGACCAGTGGCCAGGTCATGCGGCGTTGGCGGGCGTGCAGGTGCAGCAGGAACAGGCCGGTGATGCAGAAGACCAGGCAGGCAACGGCGAAGATGTCCAGGAACCAGCCCCACGCCGGGCCGGCGTTGCGGCCCTTGTGGAGGTCGTTGAAATACGAGACCCAGCCGCGCGCGGTGGATTCGTATTCCACGGCGCCGGAGTCGCGGTCGATGCTCAGCCAGGCGTCGGCGCCGGGGCTGGGCATGGAGAGATAGATTTCGCCGTCGGACCACTCGGCCGGGCGGCGGCCGATGGCGATGCCGAGCTGGGCATCGAGCCAGCGGCTGGCCTTGCGCGGCAGCGGGGCCGTGCCGTCGGTGCGGGCGCCAAGCGTGCCCAGCAGGTCGGCCGGCAGCGTCAACTGCTGGCTGACCACCACCGGTTTGGCTTCGATCTTCGCCGCATGGTTGAGGGTGATGCCGGTGGCGGCAAACAGCAGCATGCCGATCAGGCAGACGGCCGAGCTGATCCAGTGCCACTGGTGCAGCGTGCGCAGCCAGAAGCCGCGGCTTTGTTGTTGCTGCACGCTGGAGGAAGGAGTGGTCACAGGCAGGGATCAGGAGCTCAATGGCGAATTACACCATTGATGAGAATGGTTCGCAATTTTGGGCGGGAAGGGGGGCCGACCCGCGGTCGGCCCCCACCACAACACCCGGCAAGGTGGCGCCCGACCGCGGGTCGGGCGGCGCCTCAGAACCTTGCGTTCAGCGACATCCAGTAGCTGCGACGCTGGTCCTTGGTGGCGTAGTCATCCACGCAGTTGTACTCGCTGTCGCTGATCAGCACGCACGACTGGGACACGAAGTCCTTGTCGAACAGGTTGTTGACGCGTGCGTTGAGGGTCAGCCACGGGGTGATGGTCCAGCTGCCACCGAGATGGAAGACGGTGTAGTCCTCGTAGTAGCGCACCTGCGAGGTGCTCACGCCGCCGACGCTGGTCACCAGCGTGTCGCGGTAGCGGTCGTAGCGGCCTTCGCCGATCAGCGACAGGCTGACCGTATCGTTGAGCTGCCAGTTCAGGCTGGCGTTGGCCATGTGGCGCGCCGGGGTCGTGGTGCCGCCCACCGGCTTGCCCTTGTCCACGCCGCTGGTCTGCTCGGAACGGGTGTAGGTGTAGTTGCCGCGCAGCTGCAGGTTGTCCAGCAGGTCCACGTAGGCAGCCGCTTCCACGCCCTTGGTTTCGGCCTTGTCCACGTTCACGCTCTGGGTGAACGTGCTGTAGCCCAGTTCGGCCCAGCCCGGGCCCACGTCCACGCAGTAGCCGCCGCCAGCCGGGGCGACCTCGCAGTTCGGGAACGTGCCGCCGCTGGCGATCTTGTCGTCGAACTGGTTGAAGAAGCCGGTGACGTTGAAGCCCCAGTCGGCGCCCTCGTAGTAGGCGGCCAGCTCATAGTTGGTGCTGGTTTCCGGCTTGAGGTTGGGCGAACCCACCAGCGGCAGCACGCCCTGGCCACCGAAACCGGTGACGCCGGGGAACAGCTGGTCCGGGCGCGGGGTCTTGTAGCCGGTGCTCACGCCACCCTTGACGGTCCAGGCATCGCTGGCGTTCCACACCAGGTAGCCGCGCGGGCTGAGGTGGCTGCCGAAGATGTTGTGGTGGTCGTAGCGCAGGCCGATGGTGGCGGTCAGCGTATCGGTCAGCGACCAGTTGTCCTCGGCGAACACCGACGACATGCGGTGCTTCTGCTTCACGTTGTCCTGGTAGCCGTTGCCGTCCATGCCGAACACGCCGTCGGTCATGTCGGTGTCGGTGTACTGGCCGCCCACGGTCAGCTTGTGCGCGCCGAAGGTCATGTCCAGCATCGTGTCGAGCACGATGCCTTCCAGTTCCATCGTGCGCAGCGGACGCGGCAGGAAGGCCTGCAGCCGCGCCAGCTCGGCCGGGTTCAGGGCGGTCAGCGCGTTGCCGCGGCCGGCGGCGCAGTTGTTGGCCGCGCCGGTGCGGCGGCACACGTCGTTCCACAGAGTCTGCAGGTCGGCGCGCTCGTCCAGGGTCAGCGGCAGCGAGCGGCCCAGGTTGTTGCTGGTGGTGTGGGTCAGCGTGGTCTGCCAGGTGCCGAAGTCGTACCGGCCCTGGTGGGTCAGGGCCACCTGATCGCGCTCATAGCGCTGGTAGGCGGTGTAGCCCACGCGCGGCTGCACCACGCGGCGGGTGGTGGTGCCGGTGCCGTTCGGGTTGGGAAGGGTGGCATTGCCGACGCGCCACAGGCTGGCCAGGCTGTCCAGTGTGCCGGTCTGGCCCTGGCTGTTGTCGTACTTCTGCCGCGAGACGTCGTAGTCCAGCCACAGGTCGTGATCGTCGTTGACGGTGAAGCTCAGGCGCAGGCCGGTGTTCCAGTTGGTGTTGGCCACGGCCTTGCCGCCGCCGCCGAAGCCGATGCTGCGCGCCCACAGCGTGCCATCGGGCAGCGGCAGGTCATCCCATTCCGGGTTGGAGGCCTTGGCATCGTAGTAGCTGCCGCGCACCGACAGGCCGATGCGGTCCTTGACCAGCGGGCCGCTCAGGTACACGTCGGTGGTGCGCGCATCGCCGAACTGGTCGTCCTGCTGCACGGTGAAGCCCTGGGTGACCGAGCCGTGCCAGGTGTCCTGGTTGCGGCGGGTGATGATGTTGATCACTCCGCCCATCGCGTCCGAGCCGTACAGGGTGGACATCGGGCCGCGCACCACTTCGATGCGCTCGATGGCATCCAGCGGCGGCAGGTAGGCGAACTGGCCGCCGCCGAAGTTGTTCGGGTACAGCTGGCCGACATTGCTCTGGCGACGGCCGTCGATCAGCACCAGGGTGTATTCGGACGGCATGCCCCGCATGGAAATGGTGGCGCGGCCGTTCTTGTCGGTGGTTTCCATGCCCACGTCGATGCCTTCGACGTCGCGCAGCGCGTCCACCAGGCTGGTGTACGGGCGCTTGCTGAGTTCTTCGCGGCTGACCACGCTGATGCTGGCCGGCGCATCGGTGATCTTCTGTTCGAAGCCCGAGGCGGTGACCACCACCTTGTCCAGGGTCTGCGGGGCACCGCTGCCGGTGGCGAAGGCCGGCGCCGACAGCGCGCTGAGCAGGGCGATGGACAGGGTGTGGCGGGACAGGGGCGTGCGGCGACGCTGGCGCAGGGCCATGAGCAATACCTCGAAAGAAAGACGGATGCGCGGGCCCGGGCTATCGGCCTCGGCACCTGCAGGGGATCAGGGAAGCGCCCGCAAGGCGGGCAGGCAGCGGTGGTACCGGCAGCGCGACGCGGTGGCGTCGGCCGTGACCGGGATCAGCCCTGCGGGGGCGCCTGGCCGCGCTGGACGCGCAGGCCGGGGGCAGCAGGCAGCGGCGTGGCCGGTGCCGAATCGATCGAGGGGGCCACCTGCGGTGGCGCGGCCACCAGTGTGGCCATCAGGGCGTCCAGTCCGTCGGCCGCAGTGGCGGACGGAACCAGGGGCGGTGCTGCGGCGGCGCGCGCGCTGGCGAGCCGGCGCGGCTTGGCCGGGGCCTCTTCCTGCGGGGCGGATTCGCCGCCGCCGGGCAGGCGTTCGTCCATCGGCGCCTGCACCAGCTGCGCGCTGTCGGGCACGGTGTGCCCGAGCATCGGCAGGGTGGCCAGCAGCATCGACAGCAGGGCCAGCCAGGCCAGCACCGTCGCCAACGCCGGACGCTGCCCGCGCATGGCGGGAGCGAAGCTGCGGTGGCGGTGCGGATGGCGCAAGACGATTCCCTGGACGGCGTTGGATGAGGCACTACGGCCCGACAGCCACGCGCCGGCGGCGGCTCAGGCGGATGGCCAGCGGCGCAGGGTGGGGCGTGGGGCGGCGGGATTGTAGGTGAGATTGGTTATCCGACGCAAATGCGAATGATTTGCGACTGTAGTCAGGCGCTGCCGTCGTCCAGCAGCGCGCGGACCTGCGCATGCGGGGAGGCGGCCAGCAGCGGGCGGATATGCGCCTGGAACGACGGGCTGCCGGTGGCGAGCGCGCGCTGCAGCCAGCTCACTGCGGCGTCCACCTGGCCGGCCGCGAGCAGCAGCGAGGCATGGCTGGCCTGGCCGCGGAAGTCGCCGGCCTCGGCCGAGCGCCGGTACCAGGCCGGCGCGGCGGCGGGGTCGGCCGCCACGCCGATGCCGTCTTCCAGGCAGCGGCCCACCAGGTTCATCGATTTGGCATGGCCGCGCTGGGCTGCCCGCAGGTACAGCGCGTACGCGGCGCGCTCGTCGCGTGCGGTGCCGCGCCCGGTGCCCACCAGGTTGGCCAGGTTGTACAGGCCCCAGTCCAGCCCCGCCTCGGCGGCGCGGCGGTACCAGACCACGGCCAGTTCCAGGTTGACCGGGGTGCCGGTGCCGAGCTCATGGCAGCGCCCCAACATGTTGGCGGCGATGGCCAGGCCGCCGTTGGCGGCGCGCTCGAACCAGAGCATGGCGGCGGCGGCATCCTGGGCCACGCCGCGGCCTTCCATGCGCGCCTGCCCGAGCAGGAACTGCGCCTGCGCGTCGCCCCGTTGGGCGGTGGCTTCCAGCGCGGCCAGCGCCGCCGCAGGATCGCGCTGCATCAGCGCGACCAGCGCGTCGGCATCCAATGCCCCGGTGGTCGGCTCAGACATCGGCCCACTGCCGCAGCAGGTTGTGATACACGCCGGTGAGATTGACCAGCGCGGGGTGTTCGGGGTGATCGTGGGTGAGGCGTCGGATGGACACGTCCAGGTCCCACATCAGGCGGCGCTGGCCGTCGTCGCGCAGCATGCTCTGGATCCAGAAGAAGGACGCCAGCCGCGCACCGGCGGTCACCGGGGTGACCTGGTGCAGGCTGGTGCCGGGGTAGAGCACCATGTGGCCGGCCGGCAGCTTGACCCGCTGGTTGCCGTAGGTGTCTTCGATGACCAGTTCGCCCCCCTCGTACTCGTCCGGATCGCTCAGGAACAGGGTGGCCGACAGGTCGGTGCGCACCGGCTGCGGCTGGCCGGCGGCGCTGTAGTCGTAGCGCACGGCGTTGTCCACATGGAACCCGAACGTCTGCCCCGGCTGGTAGCAGTTGAACAGCGGCGGGAAGATGCGGCGCGGCAGGGCCGCGGAGAAGAAGGTGCTGTTGCGGCCGAGCGCGTCAAGGATGATCGAGCCGATCGCGCGGGCGGCCGGGTCGGACTCGGGCAGCTGCAGGTTGTGCTTGGCCTGCGCGGACTGATAGCCCGCCGTCAGGCGCCCGTCGGTCCATCCGGCGGTGGCCAGTTGCCGGCGGGCCAGGCTGACCTGCTCGGCGGTGAGAACGTCGGGAATGTGCAGCAGCATGGTCGGCTCCAACACCTCCCGCGCAGGCGCGCGGGAGGTGGCGTGTGGCTTAGAACGTGAAGTTGAACGCCAGCGTTGCCGAACGGCCCGGCGCGATGGCGGCGAAGTGCGAAGCGTACGCCTTGGTGAAGTAGGTTTTGTTGGTCAGGTTCTGCACGTTCAACTGCAGGCTGTAGCGCGGGTTGAACTGGTAGCCCACCATCGCGTCCCAGCGGGTGTACGACGGCACCCACTTGGTGTTGTTGACGTTGCCGTACACCTTGTCCACGTAGTTGGCGCCGGCGCCCAGGCTCAGACCGGGCACGAACGACGGGGCCCAGGTGGTCCACAGGCTGGCGCTGTGCCTGGCGGTGTTGGGGAACTGGTTGCCGTTGTACGGCGAAGGCACGTACACGCCATTGACCAGCAGGAAGCCGTTGTCCTCGACCACCGCATCCAGGTAGGTGTAGCCACCGAACACCTGCCAGCCCTCCACGATGGTGCCGCTGAAGCCGATCTCGGCGCCCTTGACCTTCTTGCGGCCCGCGTTCTGGGTGGTGCCCGCGTCGCTGAGCACGCGGGCGTTGGTCATCTCGGTCTCGAAGATCGCACCGGTCAGCGACAGGCGGGCATCGAACAGGTCCCACTTGGTGCCCAGCTCGATGTTGCGGCTGCGCTGCGGTTCGAGGTCCTTGATGGTCGCGGTGATGCCGTCGGCGCCGTCGCCGGCATCCACGCCCACCGGCGTGGACGAGGTGCCCCACGACAGGTAGATGCTGCCGTTGGCGACCGGCTTGTAGACCAGCCCGGCCTGGCCATTCCAGAACGAGGTGTCGTTGCGCAGGTGCTGCGCGTTGGCCGCCGCGGTCGGGCTGAACAGATGGGTGCTGTAGTCGTCGAAGCGCGCGCCCAGGTTCAACATCCACTGTTCGCTGAAGCTGATGGTGTCGAACACATAGGCCGACGTGGTGCGGGTGGTCTGGCGCGCATCGTTGAGCGGGTTGCTGCGGGTAAAGGTGTGGGTCGCCGACCACGGGTCGTTCGGGTTCGGGTTGGTCAGGTCGGTGCAGTTGTAGCCGGTGGCCGCGCCGGTGGTCGGGCAGCTCTGGTTGCCGGTGACCGGGTTGTTGGTGCCGCCGGTGGTCTGGCCGTTCGGGCGCACCACGTCGCCGATCACGTAGTTGCCGCGTACGGTCTTCTCATCGCTGTATTCCACGCCGGCCGTGAAGCTGTGGCGCAGCGGGCCGGTCTCCAACTCGCCGGTGACGCTGGTCTGGTTGACGAAGCTGTCGGTCTGCGTGGCGCGCGAGTTGGTGCGGCGCCAGATCGTACCGAACAGGTTCGGGTTGCCCTTGCTGTCGTCCGGCTGGGTCCACAGGTAGTCGTTGCGGGTGTCGCCGTAGCGGGTGATGTTGCGCAGGACGATGCCGCCGAGGTCGTGCGACAGGTTCAGCGTGGTGATGTCTGCCTTGGTCTTCTGGAAATCGCGGTCCACCAGGCCGTAGAACGCATCGCGGTTGGTCACGATCGGGTTGCCGTCGCCGTTCAGCGGCAGGTTGGGGCCACTGGTGAACGGGTTGTTGTACGGGAAGCCGCCGGCGTCGGGCAGGTCGTCGGTTTCCATGTGGTAATGGCTGATCACCGCCTGGGTCGGGCCGTTCAGGCCGAACGCCAGCGACGGCGCGATGCCCCAGCGGCTGCTGTTGACCGCGTCGCGGCCGGCCACATCGGCATCGTGGCTCATGATGTTCACGCGGGCGGCGGTGCCGTCACCGATCACCTGGTTGGCATCCAGCGTGCCGCGGCGGTAGCTGTCGGTGCCGGCGGCCAGCGAGCCCTGCACAAAGTTGTCCAGCTTTGGGGTCTTGCTGACCAGGCTGATGGTGCCGCCAGCCGAGCCGCGGCCGGAGTAGGCCGAGCTCGGGCCCTTGACCACGTCGATCTGCTCGATCGCGAACACTTCGCGGGTCTGGCTGCCGGCATCGCGCAGGCCGTCCACGTAGATGTCCGACGCCGAGTCGAAGCCACGGATGAAGGGACGGTCGCCGGTCGGGTTGCCGCCTTCACCGGCGCCGAAAGTGATGCCGGGGACCGTGCGCAGCGCATCGAGCAGGGTGGTGGCGGCGGTCTGCTCGATCACCTGCTGGGAAATCACGCTGACCGATTTGGGGGTGTCCAGCAGCGGCGCGGTGAATTTGGACGACTGCGGGCGCACGCGCTCCCCGTGCACATCGACGCCATCCAGCTCGGTGGCGCGCTGCGGATCGGCGCCCGCGTCGGTCTCGGCGTGGGCCAGGGCGGGGGCGGCGATGGCCAGCAGCAGGGCGGACGACAGCGGAGTGGGGCGGACGGTCATGGGATTTCCTGGGGATGCGGACAGGGGCCGGAACAGGCGGAGCGTCGCGGCCGGTGGGTGTGGGGCGGGAAGACAGCGGACAGGAGCGGGCAGGCATGGCCCACGACGCCGCGGCGCGCAGGCGTGCAGGGCATCAACGCAGGGCGTTGACGCCGGGATCAGGCGTAGGGAGGGGCGTGGCCGGGATTGAGCCGCAGCGCGGGTTCCAGCCGCTGCCAGCGCAGCGCGTCGGCGCGCCACAGTGGCACCCGGGCGATCCACGGGGTCCGGTGGCTGGCGCGACGGATGGCAGTGCTGTCCGAGTCGGCGTCGCCGCCGGTCTCGCTGCCCAGCCGGGCCGCGTGCACCCCCTCGGGAACCGGAGCAGGCGCCGGCGGGGCGTGCGAGACGAGGTCGAGGGTGCTGCGGCCGGCCGCCTCGACGGCAGCCGCGGGGCGGCCCGGTGCACCCGGTCGGCCACTGTCGCCCGGCCACGCCAGGCCCAGCAGCACCACGCAGAGCGTGGCCCACAGGGCGGCGATACCGAAGCGGCGGCGGCGACGAAACACGAAGGACCAGGCAGGAGCGGCCAAAGCGCCGCAATGCCTATGTTAATAGCAACAATTCGCGTTATCAAAGACCCGCCATTCAGGCGTCGAAACCGGTCAGTCGCGGTCGTCGCGGGTCCAGACGGCGTCGTGCTCGCGCTTCACCGGGAACCGGGACACCGGCGAGTAGGCCGGCGCACACAGGGCGCGGCCGTCGCGGATGTCGAAGCGCGCGCCGTGCAGTACGCACTCGATGCTGCCCTCGGCGGTGTCGAAGGTGCCCGAGGACAGCTCGAACTCGTCATGCGTGCACTGGTCTTCCAGTGCATACAGCTCGCCATCGAGGTTGAACACCACGATCGGCGTGCCGGTCACCTCGTCGAAGGTGCTCTTCATCTCACCGGGAAGCAGCTCGGCGCTGGCGCAGACGAAGGTCCAGGTGTCGCTCATGCCTGGGCCACCAGCGGCTTTTCAAGGATCTCGAACTGCAGGTCATCGCGCTTGGGGATGCCGAAGCGCTCGTCACCGTAGGGGAACGGCTTCTTGATCCCGGTGCGGCGGTAGCCGCGGCGCTCATAGAAGGCGATCAGCTCGTCGCGGATGTCGATCACCGTCATCTGCATCACATCCAGCTGCCACGCCGCAGCCGCATGGGCTTCGGCGGCGTCCATCACCTGCTTGCCCACGCCGCCGCCCTGCAGGGTCGGTTCGACCGCGAACATGCCGAAATAGCCCTTGCCCTGGTCGTCGGCCACATGCGCGCAGGCCAGCAGACGGCCCTCGCGTTCGGCCAGCAGGATGGTGCTGCGCGGACGTTCGATATCGGCCTGCAGACCCTGCGGGTCGATGCGGGCGCCATCGAGCATGTCCGCCTCGGTGGTCCAGCCGGCCCGGCTGGCATCACCCCGGTAGGCAGCGGTGACAAGGGCAACAAGGGCGGGGATGTCGGCCAGCGTGGCCGCACGGAAGGTGAGGGTGGTCATGGGCACATTCTAGGCGGGCCGGGGCGGGCTGGAAACGCTCCCGCCCTGTTTGGGGATTCGTCCATGCAACGATGCCAAATGCAACGGAACGTGGCTGCTCGATGAATAGATCAAGGTTGATTGAATGTCCGCCTGCAGTGGCCGGGAAACGTCACTGACGTGCAATGATGCGCAGAGGGGGCGAGATGGGGGCGGGGACGCGCTGGCTGGAGAGCTTCCTGCGCTCGATCAAGCCGGGAAATACGGGGGCTCTCGGTCCTGAGGGGTGGCCAAACAAAGCGGGGGAGAGGTCGGGGATGAGCGCCTGGGCGCGCGGATTTGGGTTGTCAATTGGTTTGATCATTATCGCGTATGGCGGCGCGGTAATGCGTGGCTTGGCTCAAGGGCCGATCCCATGTCGCGCGAAATGCGGAATTGATTATGCACTGGTGATCTATTTTGGAGAGCCCCGCGCGCATCTGATCATCGGCATGCAATGGGCTGTGGTGGGTGTCGCGCTGTGCATCATTTCTCTTCTGGCATCCCGGCGCAGTCCAAAGATAGAGCGCCGTAGGCGTAACCGCAGTCGCAATCGTAGTCGCAAGCGCAAACGCTTCGAAGGCAAGCAATGAAACGCCGCAGCCGTTCCCGCGGCTGCAGTGTGGCCGCCGCGCTTGTCAGCGCATGAAAAACTCCACCGGGAACGACAGTTCCACCGGCGCCGGGCGTTCGTCGGGCACGGCCGGCAGCGGCGCGGCGCGGCGGAAGGTTTCCAGTGCGGCCTGGTCGAGCAGCGGGAAGCCGGACGACTGTTCCAGCGACAGCGCCAGCAGGGTGCCGTTGCGGGCCAGGCTCACGCGGACCTGCACGATGCCTTCCTGGCGCCGCGCGCGCGCTGCATTGGGGTAGCGGCGGAAGCGTTCCAGCCGCGCCATGACGCGGCCTTCCCAGCTGTCGCGGCCAGGCGTGGCTTCACTGGGGCCGGGTGGCAGCGGCGGCGTGAGCGGTGCCGCGGCCACCGACGCGTCCTGCTGCCGCGGCGCGGGCGATTCGACCGTGGGCAGTGGCGGCGTCGGCGGCGGAATCACCCAGTTCGCTGCGGCGCGCGGCGGGGTGTCCGGCAGCGGGCGCGGCGGCTCGGGTTTCTGCTGCTGCACCGACGCGGCCGTGCTCGGGGTCGGTGCGACGATCTCCTCCAGTGGCACTTCCGGCGCACGGGGCGGCAACAGCACCAGCTGGGTGCGCTCGGCGGGCGGCGGTGGCAGGTCCGGCGCGGTCGGCACGCGGGTCCACAGCAGCAGGGCAAAGACGGTGACGTGGGCGAGCACGGTCAGTACGGCCGCCAGGCCATGCGCATGGCGTTCGGCAATCTGCAGCAGCCGGCTGGGCGGGGTGCCGCGCGGAACCGGGCGGCACAGCAGGTACAGCGCGCAGCCGCCCATGCCGATCGCCACGGCGATCCACAGCACGAACGAGGGATGGGCGACGATCCAGAACGCGGCGAAGCCGACGGCCATGCCACCGCAGGCGAATGCCTTGGCACGGCGCGACATCGCCCCCTGCTCGCGCCACAGCACCAGCGGCGGGCCGAAGCGGGGGTGCTGCAGCAGCCAGCGTTCGAAACGGGGCGAGGATCTGCCGAAGCAGGCCGCCGCCAGGATCATGAAAATGGTCGTGGGCATCACCGGCAGCAGCGCCCCGATGATGCCCAGGCCCACCATCAGCAGCCCGAGCAGCAGGTAACCGGCACGCACCACGCGGTGACGTGGGCGGACGGCCGGGACGGCGAGGGTGGGCTGGGTGGCGTCCATCTCAGGCCGCGAACGCCTGTTCGACATAGCCGTGCACGCGCACGAATGCCTGGGTGGCACCGTCGATCATCCGCTGCTCCTGGGCCGGGTCCAGCGCGGCGCCGTCCAGCGCCGCGGTGAACTGGCGCCAGTGCCGGGCGCGCCCTTCCGGGTGTCCGGCGAGGTGACGCGCCCCGCGGGTCTCATCCAGGCCGATGCGTGCGGCCAGTTTGAACAGGATCGCCGCGCCGAGGTTGGAGCCCTCGGCGACGTACAGCCATCCCAGCGCTGTGGCCAGATCGACGTCGGCCGGCAGTGCGCGGCCGTCATCGGCCGGCACGGGCTCGCCGAGGTCGGCCAGGTCGGCCGCCAGATCCTGCAGACGCTGGCGTTCGGCCAGATCCTCCACCAGCGCGTGCAGCGCCGGCACCGCGTACAGCGCGGCGATGTCGCGGTGGAAGCGGTACTGCACGCGCAGAAAGCGGCGGTAGGTGTCGATGGAGGCAAACGGGTCGCCGCGCATGATGCGCTGGTCGAGCCGGTCGTGAGTGGCGTGGGTGGCTGCCTTCAGCCGCTGACTGCGGGTCGGGGCGGCGGCAGCAGGGGATGTCGTGGACATGGGCGGGCGCTCCTTAGAAGTTCACGGTGAAGCCCAACCGCACCGTGCGCCCCGGCGAGGCCATCAGGCCCAGCGTCATGGCGTCCATGTAGTAGCGGTCGGTGAGGTTGTCGACGGTGAGGTCGACGGCGACGTGGTCGTTGAGGCGGTAGTTGGCGAATACGTCCACCAGCACGTACGAGCCCCAGTCCACCACCGGGATCAGGCTGGCACCGGCCTCGCGCATCGGCCGGTGGCCGGTGTAGCTGACCCGCGTGCCGGCGGTGAGGCGCTGCTCGAACAGGTGGGTGCCCAACGTCAGCGCGCCGGCCGCGCGCGGCGGGATGTGGTTGCTGGCGTAGCTGTCGTTGACACCGCCGGCGTGGCACGCCTCGGTCCGGGTGGGATACGCGCGGCCGCTGTGGCAGAAGTTGGTGTACGTGTAGTACGTACCCGACAGCTCGCCGAAGAAGCGCGGCGTGCTGTACTCGGCGCTGAGCTCGTAACCCTTGAAGTCGGCGCGGTCGATGTTCTCGATCACCGGTGCGGATACCCAGCCGTCCAGCTGCATCGTGGTACGGGTCAGATAGTCCTTCACGTGGTTGTCGAAGTAGGCGACTTTCAGGCGCGCCTTGTCACGGCCGGTGAACAGGCCATCGCGCAGCAGGTTGACACCGTACTCGCGGTTCCTGGCGTGTTCGGGACGCAGGTCCATCGGACGCGTGGTCGGTACCGGGCCCGAGCTGGTCTCGAACAGGCCGGGCATGCGCATGGCCTCGGCATAGCGCGCGTACACCTGCACCCCGTCGACAGGCGTCCAGGTCAGCGCGGCGATCGGCGTGGTGCCGTTGCCACGCCCTTCCAGGTGGGTCGGCGTAAAGATGATCGGGCGTGTCGTCGACGGTACCTGGCTGATCTGGCGGTCGTAGCTTCTGTAGCGGGTGTGGCGCACGGCGGCGTCCACCTTCAGCCAGTCGGTGGGCACCCACTCACCGCTCAGGAAGGCACTGCTTTCCTGGCGCTTGGCATTGTTGCTGCTGAAGCTCTGCGTCGCGCTGATCGGGTGCACGTCTTCCTTGCCGTGGGTGAGCCCGTACTGCAGCGCCATGTCGCCCCAGCCGGTGATGAAGCGCGAGGTGTTGGTGGCGTCGATGCCCCAGCGTTCGGCCTGGCGGTAGGTCACTTCGATATAGGTGAACTCCGGCGGCAGCGCCGGGAACGAGTACGTGTTGCGGATGGTGTTGTCGAGCATCGTCTTCCAGGCGTTGGCCTTGAAATCGATCAGGTCGTTGTCCGGGTTCCAGCGGTAGCGCGCGGTCCAGGTATCAGCATCCACGTCGCTCAGGGCCGATTGCAGCGCACCTTCCCCGCGCAGGATCGCCGAGGGCATCAGCTCGCCGTAGCGGCTCTGGAACTTCATGTGGCCCACCTCCAGCGCCTGGTGCGCGGTGGGTTTCCAGGTGCCTTTGAGCAGCCAGGACTGGTTGTCCACGGAGGTGTTGAGCACTTCCTCGCCGGCACGGAAGCGGTTCAGTCCCTCGAAGTTGACCGTGGTGTACTCCACCCAGCGCCCGCGGCTGTCGGTGGTCCGCCGGGTGGACAGCACCGGTTCCGGTGCATTGGGGCCATTCTCGCCGGCAAAGTAGTTGCCGGTCTTTCGGCGCGCGTAGACGCCCACTACCTCGAACTGGTCCCAGCGCTTGGCCACGGCCAGGCTGCCGCTGCCGCCGGTGGGGGTGCCGGTGCCGGGGCGGTCCATGCCGGTGTCGTCGGCGAACGTGGTGGGCACCGGTTGGCGGGTGCAGGTGCGGCCGCCACCGCAGTCGGTCAGGAACTGCCCGCCATTGCGCAGGCCGCCGGTGGTGTAGGCCGGCGGCGGCGAGGTGCTGTTGTCGCTGAAGCCGCCCTTGAGGCGGATGCCCCAGTCCTTGTCGCCGGTGATGATGTCCTCGGCATTGAGCGTGCGCATGCTGACCACGCCGCCGATCGCGCCCACGCCTTCGGCGCCCGCGCTGGGGCCCTTCTCGATGTTGATGCCGCCGATCATGTCCGGATCGATGTAGCTGCGCCCGGCCACGCCGGCGTAGCCGCGGTACACCGTGACCTGCTGCTGGCTGCCGTCGATCACCACCGGGACGCGGTTGAAGCCCTGCATGCCGCGGATGTTGAGATCCACCGCGCCGGAGTTGCGGTTGTCACCGTTGAGCACGCCCGGCACGCTCTTGAAGATGTCGCCGGCCTGGGTACCGCGGAAGCGCTCGATTTGCTCCTGCGAGAGGTACGCGCCGGACTGCGGCGAGGCGTAGGGCCGGTCGGCCGGGCTGAGGCGCTCATTGCCCAGCACGGTGCGGTTGCCCTGGTCGCCCTGCACGCGCAGGGTGCCCACGCGCTGCACGCCGCTGGCCGGCGCGCGCTGCACCGTGAGTGCGCCGCTGGCGGTGGTGACCAGCGCCAGCCCGCTGCCCTGCAATGCCTGCTCAGCGGCCTGCTCGACGGACATGCGGCCTTCAACGGCCGGCGCGCGCAGGTCACGGACCAGAGCCGGGCCCACTGACAGGGTGCGCCCGGCATCGGCAGCGATGCGGTTCAACGTAGCCCCCAGCGGGCCGGCCGCGATGTGGTAATCCAGCGTGGCGGACGCACCGGGTGCGGTCTGCGCGTGTACCAGCGGGGCAGTGGCGGCCAGCGACAGGGCCAGGGCCAGGGCCAGGCAGGAAGGGCGGAACAGGCGTGAAGCAGGCATCGATGCGGCGTCCGAATAGGGGATTCGGATAGAGGTGTGTATCGAGCGCGGAAAACCGGACACGGCGGTGGCAGAAACGTGCGGGGACGCCGTCATCGGCGGTCGATCAGGGTCACCGGCCCGTACTGGCGGACCGTGAGCGGCAGGGTTTCGGCCAGTGCACGCAGGGTGCGATCGCTGTCGTCCAGTGCGAACACGCCCTGCACATGCAGCGCGGCGGCCGCCTCGGAGACGCGCAGGAAACCGGGGCGGTAGGGGCGCAGCCGCGCGATCAGGGCCGACAACGGGGCGTTGTCCAGGCTGACCTGCCCGCGTACCCAGTCGGTCACCTGCGCCGGATGCGGGCCGCTGGCAGTCAGTCCATGCGCGGTAGCGCGCGCGGAGAAGCCGGTCTGCACGTGCAGGCGGCTGCCGTCCTGGCCGTGCAGCAGCGCGTGGTCGCCCAGCACAGACAGCGTGCTGCCTTCATCGTCGCGCTCCAGCATCACGCTGCCGCGCAGCAGCGTCACCCGTGCGTACAGGCCATGCAGCACCAGCGTGCGCGGGTTGGCGGCGGCCTCCAGCAACACCCGGCCACCGCGCAGCCACAGCTGGCGACGGGTGCTGTCGAAGACCACATCCACCGCGCTGCGCGCATCGAGCACCACGCTGCTGCCGTCATCCAGCGCGAAGCGGCGGCGCTGCCCGGTGGCGGTGCGCAGGTCCGCGCCCAGCTCGCGCAGCGGGAACTGACGGTCCGCCCACGCAGCGGCGCCCGCGCCGGTGACGGCAAGCACGGCCAGCGAGCGCAGCGCGGTCCGTCGCGTCGGGCGCAACAGCAGCGCGCGCGCCTGCTGGGTCTGGCCCGGGTGCTGTGCGGCGACGTTGCGCAGCCGCTCGAAGCGGTGCTGCACCTGCTGCAGTTCGTCCCAGGCCTGCCGATGGAGCGGGGCCGCATCCAGCCAGTGCTGCAGCCGCGCTGGCGCATCGGCGCTCGCGTGGCCGGACTGCAGCAGCACCATCCAGTCGATGGCAGCGGCCATCGCGATCCGCTCGGGCGTGGTCGCGCTCATCCGGCGGCCGCCTCACGCAGATCCTCCAGACAGCACTGCCAGGCCTGGCGCAGATAGCGGCCGACGGTGCGCACCGTCACGCCAAGGCGGCGCGCGATCTCGTCGTGACCCAGGCCGTCCAGCTGGCTGTAGAGGAAGGCCGCACGGGCGGCGGCGGGCAGCCCCTGCATGGCCCGGTCGACCAGCAGCACCGTTTCCAGCAGCAGGGCGCGCTCCTCCGGCGAGGGCGAAAACGCTTCCGGGCTGTGCCGCAGCTGTTCCAGCCAGGCCTGCTCCAGGTCCCGCCGGCGGCGCAGGTGGAACAGCAGCCGTTTGGCGATGGTGGTCAGGAACGCACGCGGCTCCACGATGCTCGCCAGCGGCGTGCGCGAGGCCGCCACCTGGGTGAAGGTCTCGGCGGTCAGATCCTCGGCGTCCCAGCGGCAGCGCATCTGGCGGCTCAGCCGCGCAAGCAGCCAGCGGTGATGCTCACGGAACAGCGAGGCGAGCGCATCAGGGGAGACGACCGGGGACGACATTGCGATCTATGCAAATGAGAAGTGTTCGCATTATTGCATGATTGGGGGCGGGAGGGAGGGCGGGGGCTGGTAGGCGGTGCAGCGCGGAGCGCGCAGGCGCACCGGCTGCTTTCGCTGCAGCATCAGTGCGTAGGAAAGAGCCTCGTTGAAATGTAGGTGGATGTAACGATAGTTGATGAGATTCAAATATCAGTTCTCGATAGCCAATTGGTTGTTGACGAAAAACCTCCGCTGATTCATAAAAACGGTCTTCAAAAAATGTTTCGGCGCTTCGGGGAAAGAGAAGCGGCGCATTTAGGAATGGACTATCACCCCTGACGTCCCCCCGGGATTGAGTAGCACGACGGTTTGGAGTCCAATCCTCAACGACAAGGAGATTGGACGTGAAGAAGCGCTTTTCCGAAGAACAGATCATCG